>JBJKSV010000080.1:0-5674 GCA_046703605.1 Limisphaerales bacterium | reverse complement strand
CGGTGGCTGCGGCCTACAGCGTGTATGAAACCGGACATCGCGGCGGAGAACTGGTGTACCGCCATGGGGCAGGGGTCGAAATAGCCGCCCCGCCATCGGCACGAGCTGACGCTCCGAATAGGAGTGTGCCGGCGGACAGCGACTGACATGTCTCGCGCATGTTAGGGCCATGAAGACACTCAGCCGCTAGAATCGGTACGGACATTCAGCGCCCAATTGGCGAGGCTGGCCGGCGGGCCGATTACAAGGTGAACGTGGTTTTGTAGCAGGCGGTTCGGGCCGTCGCGTATTATGATTCCGGTGTGGCCGGTGAGCCAGAGGGATAGTGATGAACATTCCAAAACTAAAGGCGTCGAGAGGATGATGATGAGGCGGGTGAAACTGATCCTGAGTCTGCTGATAGCCGCCCTGTGGATGGCCGGAACTCCGGGGTGGTTGAGCAAGCAGGTTGCCGGTCCAGCGGCATGTCAGGCTGGGAAATCCCTCTCCGCGGCCGGACACAATCCGTACATTTCCACTTCTGCCGCGTGGTTCGACCAAAACCTCCAAGGGGCTGTTCGCCACCCGACGAGCCGGCCAGGTTCGGAGAGAGTTCTTTTACCCACGATTATCGATCCGCCCGATCTGCAGTTGACAGTTGCTGCCATGGGTTGCTTCGAGGGGGCCCGCGAGGCGTTCAGGCTCGCTCAGTCGTGGCAATTTCAATGGCGCGCTGCTCCGCAGCCTCGCGCTCCTTCCTCTGTCTGTTAAGGGGCCTGTAGTTCCTCAAGCCAGTTTTGCACCGGTGGAATCACAGGCTGATGAGCCGGGCTCATCCTCAACGCAGTCGCATCTAAGAGTTGCGTCCGTTCTAAACCATCAATCGAAACCATTTTGCCGAGACCGAACCATGAAACCGAACTTGCTGGAATTACAGATTCAGATGCGTAGGCGGCAAGCCCGCGCCAGAACCCCGAATCGCGAGAGGCGCACGAGGCGCCCCGTTTCGCGGTAGAAGCCGGGAGTGAAACTTGAATCCAAAAAACCAAAGAACATTATGAACGATAAGAAAAGCCAAAAACCAAACGGAAACGGATCATCTCAACAGACTGTCCGCTTTCAGTTCAGCAGCCCGACCGCAAAATCAGGTTCCGTGGCGGGGGTCTTTAACGACTGGCGCCCCGGGGCTGCGCCGATGGTCCCGATGGGGAACGGTCTCTGGCTCAAAGAATTGGTCCTTCCGCCGGGCGCTTACGAATACCGCCTGGTCGTGGACAACGAATGGATCTTGGACCCGCTTTGCACGGAAATCGTTTCCAACACATGCGGCGGGATCAACTCCGTGCTAAAAGTGCCGCCGCCCGTGACAGGGAATGGGAGCCAGCATTAGGCGAATAGGCATTTCCCTGGCCAAAACGTTGGCAGGGTAGCAGCCAGGCGCCTTTAGGCATCCTCAGCCTGTGCAGGTCGCGGCCGCGAATGTGCCAGACCGGAACGCGAGTTATGAAGACGCGGACACCAGCCGGGCCGGAACAAACGGCCGCACGCATCGACCAGTCTGAAACGACCGAACCAGAAGTACGGCAACACGGCCTGCATGAACCGTCGTTGCCACACCAAACCAGCTTGAGCGTATGAGTTACCCTTTATTGCTCTGGGGCGGTTTTAACCTGTTCGTGCTGGCTCTGCTGGCGTTGGACTTGGGAGTGGTTCACCGGCACGCCAGTGCATTGAGCATCCGTGAAGCGGCGGTCTGGACAATGGTGTGGGTAGCCCTGGCTCTGGCTTTTAACGCGGGGCTCTGGCTTTTGGCTGGACCGCAAAAGGCGCTGGAGTTTTGTGCGGGCTATGTCCTCGAAAAGTCCCTCAGTGTTGACAATCTATTCGTCTTCGCCCTGGTGTTCTCCTATTTCGGGGTTGCGCTGAAGTATCAGCACAAGGTGCTGTTCTGGGGGATTATTGGCGCGCTGCTCATGCGTGGCATGATGATCGGGCTGGGTACGGCACTGATTCATCGGTTTAGCTGGATCCTCTACGTTTTCGGCGCGTTCCTTGTTCTGACGGGACTGCGGCTGGCTTTCAGAAAGAGAGTCGAAATGAAGCCGGACCAGGGCCTTATTGTTCGGGTCTTTCGACGAGTCCTGCCAATTCGGCAAAGCTCGGACGAGGGGCGGTTTTTTATGAGAGAGGGCGGACGCGTTTTCGCCACCCCTTTGCTGTTGGTCCTGGTGTGCGTTGAGGTGACCGACCTCATGTTTGCTACTGATTCTATCCCCGCGATCTTCGCCGTAACCCAGGATCCCTTCGTCATCTACACGTCCAACGTTTTTGCGGTCCTTGGCCTTCGTTCACTCTACTTCGTCTTAGCCGCATTAATTCCGCTTTTTCACTATCTCAAACCGGCCCTCTCAGTTGTGCTCGCGTTTGTGGGCACCAAGATGCTGCTGGCCCAAACGCCTTGGAAGGTTGGAACACTGGCTGCATTGATCGTAGTGGCCTCTGTCCTGTCAATCGCGATCCTCGCTTCCGTTATTCGCGCAAAGCGGCGTGCGAATAGAGAGCGGCCGCCCGGTTCCACACCAAGCGGCAAGCTTTCACGATCACCTCCCCCGCTTAGCCATGCTCGACAACTATGAAGGCGATCCTCGCACCTGCTAAAAACGCCCGAACTCCACCCACGATGGCTAACGGCGAGGAATGTCTGCATCCGCGTCGCCCCAGCTTTTCGCAGGAATTGAGCCGGCTGGCCGACGCATTTTCGGATCGGCCAGCGCGCATCTCCGACATCCTGGAGGCCACCAAAGGACGCGGCTTCAATCTCTTTTTGCTATGCATTTCGCTGCCGTTCGTGACTCCAATACCTTTGCCGGGTCTCTCGATCCCGTTTGGGCTGGTGGCCACATTGATGGGCGCCCGCTTCGCCGCCGGGAAAGAGCCGTGGCTGCCACAGCGGCTTCTTGTAAAGGAAGTCCCTCCTCGATTCCTTTGCAAGCTTCTCAAAGCGGCCAGTTGGATGCTTCGCACGCTAGAAGTCGCCCTCAGACCACGGCTGACTTTCATGCATGAATCGATGGCGTTTCGGCGGGTGGCGGGAACCTTGATCATGCTATCCGGGAGCTTCTTGTTACTCCCGCTCCCGTTGCCCTTCTCCAATTCTTTGCCGGCTTGGACGATTTTGCTGATAGCGGCGGGCGCACTTGAACGAGACGGAGCCGCCTTTTTGGGCGGGTGCTTTGTCTTTTTGGTGACTTTGGCGTACTTTGGGCTGCTCGCCTTCGGTGGAGCGCATGCCATAGACGGCTTGAGGCATGCGGTTTTTGGAGCTTAATTCCTATGAAGAAGACTCACGTAGAAGGCCACAGCTCTGCACAACCTGAGCGATGTCTTATCAAGGCGGCGATGCACGAGCTATCACTTGAGCCCTCGCTGAGGGCAGTCTCGTTTGATCATGCGGCAGAGAAACTCTCCGTGGCGAGCTTCGGGTGGGAAGGAAGCAAGAGAATAGGGGACCGCCTCGCAACCTATCTGCGGGAGGCGCCCTCTGCTCAGGGTGCGGATAGCTGCAAACTTCTTCAGGCGGGATCCGATTGCCACGACTGTCCACGTTTGATCGAGCTGACGGGAGAAAAGGGCTATACGGTCGAGCAGTCGGGCAACGGCATAACAGTGGCGCGCATTACCTGTCCGACCGCCCCGCGGTTATGGAGGTGGCGGGATTTTCCGCTGCCGAAACTGGCTCCTCGGCGCGTTTCGATCCCCGAGCAAGAAGCCGACCTGGGAAGATGGAAATCCCAAGCCATTGCCGCTGGAATGTGTGCTGCGTTCGGGTTGGCAGCGTATCTCCTGCGGGCTTTCTCCTGGTCAATTCTGGTGTACTCGGCGGCATACCTGGCCGGTGGATGGTTCGCGGCAAAAGAGGTCTGGTACAGGCTGAAATCAAAAACCCTGGACGTTCATTTCCTGATGCTCGCGGTGGCCGCGGGAAGCGCCTCCATAGGCGCCTGGGGAGAGGGAACGATGCTATTGTTCCTGTTTTCCAGTTCCGGCGCCCTGGAATGCTATGCCATGGGCCGCACGCAACGTGAAATCCGATCCCTCTTCAAGACCGCGCCTAAAGTCGCGAATCTGCTTGATCCATCCGGACAGGAACGGCAAGTCGCAGTGGAAAGGTTACAAGCGGGAGACCGCATTGTTGTCCGACCCGGCTCACTGTTCCCGGTGGACGCCGAGATCGCCAAGGGCAAGACCGCCAGCGACGAATCGAACCTTACCGGTGAAGCCCATCCTGTGGAAAAGACTGTCGGAGACGCTGTCTTGGCCGGCACCGTGAACCTCTGGGGTGTGGTGGAAGCAGTGGTAACGCGTCCTGCGCAGGAGAGCTCGCTGGAGAAGATCATCAGGCTCATCCGCGAAGCCCAACACCTCAAGGCTCCTTCCCAGAGGTTTACCGACAAGTTCGGAACTCGCTACACCTATGCCATCCTGGGTCTCTCGCTGGTCATGTTCTTTGTTTGGTGGCAGGGAATGGGACAGGCCGCGTTCTCGCAACCGGGAGGGGTCCATAGCGCGTTTTATCATACCATGACCCTTCTGGTAGTGGCCTCCCCCTGTGCCTTGGTGCTGTCGATTCCCTCGGCTGTGCTCGCCGCAATTGCCTGGGGAGCCCGCCGAGGCATCCTTTTCAGGGGCGGCGCCGCGGTTGAGAAGTTGGCCGAGATCGATGTGGTGGCGCTCGATAAAACCGGCACCCTCACAACGGGCGATCTGCAGGTGGAGGGCGTCGAGAGCTTTCCGTCTGGGCGCGAGAACGAGGTGGCTCGATTGGCCTTTTCCTTGGAACGGCTTTCGACGCATCCGCTCGCTCGTGCGATCACCCGTTATGGCAAACACGCGTCGATCGAACCGGTGGAATTTGAGGAGTTTGAGTCGGTGACCGGCATGGGGTTGGCGGGAAGCATGGGCGGTCGCCGGGTTCTGCTGGGCAAGAGGGAATGGCTTGAGAAAGAGTTGCCACAATATCCTCGCTGGACCGAGTTGAGAACTCCACCTGCCGACACAGGTGTGGAGCACTCGGAGGTCTGGGTGGGGGACGGAGATCTATTGGGCCGCCTGTGGCTGCGTGATGACATGCGGCCGGAATCGGCCCCGCTTCTGGAGAGCTTAAGGCGACGCGGAACGCATGTCGTTGTTCTGACGGGAGACCGGCCCGAGGCGGCAATGGCCCTGCGCGAGAAACTCGGACTCTCAGACGTGCGGGCGCAACTCAAGCCGGAGCACAAGGTGGAGGCCATCCGCAAGTTGACCTCGGAAGGCCGGCGCGTCGCGATGGTGGGTGATGGCGTGAACGACGCGCCCAGCCTCGCGGTGGCGCACGTCGGCGTGGCCATGGGCGCGCGCGGCTCCGACGCGGCGCTGGAACAGGCCGAGATTGTTCTCATGCATGATCGACTTGAGAATTTCCTCGCGGCACTGGGCCTGAGCCGCAGGGCCCGGCGGGTGATTCGTCAAAACCTGTTCATCTCACTGGGGACGGTTGCGGTCCTCGTTGGGTTCGCCGCGATGGGCCAGATTCCCCTTACGTTGGGAGTTGTGGGGCATGAGGGGAGCACGGTCGTTGTGGTGCTCAACAGTCTCCGGCTATTGTTTGCGCGGATCGACGATAGGGCACAGTGAAGCAGGCGGATCAGTTCTTATC
>JBJKSV010000079.1:0-6368 GCA_046703605.1 Limisphaerales bacterium | reverse complement strand
GCCATCTGGTCGCCGACACCTTGTACCGGGCCGATGTAAATTAACTTCCCTTTCTCGATGATGGCGACCCGATTGCACAAAGTCTGCAGCTCGCTCAGAATATGCGAGGAGATGATGATGGTTTTGCCCATGCGCTGCAGTTCCTGGAGGATCTCCATCATCTCGATTCGCGCCCGTGGGTCCAGACCGCTGGCCGGTTCGTCCAGCAGCAGCAAATTCGGGTCATGAATGAGCACGCGCGCCAGGCCCAGCCTTTGTTGCATGCCGCGGCTCAGCGCCCCGATGAGCGCGCCCTTCTTCTCGCTCAACCCAACCAACTCCAGCACGTCATTGACCGTCTTCTCGCGCTGGGCCTGGCGCGCGTGCTCATTCATGACCCGAATCTGCTGCTGCTGGACGAACCGGCCAGCGGTCTGGACCCGCGGGCGCGAATCGAGATGATGGCGATTCTCCAGGAACTGCAGCGCATGGGCAAAACCATCATTATCTCCTCGCACATCCTGAGCGAGCTGCAGACTTTGTGCAATCGGGTCGCCATCATCGAGAAAGGGAAGTTAATTTACATCGGCCCGGTACAAGGTGTCCGCGACCAGATGGCCCAGGGCAGGGTTGTCTGGGTGCGCGTCTCCAGCGAGTTGGAGCGCGCGATTGAATTGCTCAAGACGCGGAGCGAGGTGGCGGAGGTGGCGACGACTGACGGCGAGATCAAGGTGACTCTGGCCAATCATGATATTGATCATAGCATCGTGGCCGACGTGTTGGTGCATGGTGGCGCCAAGCTGACGGGGTTGCGCGAGGACGAAATCGGCCTGGAAGAGGTCTTCCTGCGGGTAACCAAGGGAGATACACAATGAGGGCCGACCTTGTGAGCGACGGTGAGTTTGCCCGCCGGTGGCTCCAACCTGTGCGGGCTTGTTGCCCTCACGGGATTGGGATATGTTGAAGCCATGAAGCGCCAAGACATCATCCGTGACATTCACGGGCTCGACGCAGAGTTGGCGGCGTTGGAGGAACAATACGGTTTGCTCTCGGCGGAGTTTTACCATTGCTATCGTGGCGGGGAGTTGGAGCAATCGCGTAGATTCATCCAGTGGGCGGCCTTTTATGAGGCCAAGCAGGAGCGGGAGGCTCAGTACCGCCAATTGGCCTATGAGCACCTGGCTGCCAATCATAGATAGGGAGCTGCGAACGCGGGCGCGGGGCAGGGCGCTGTACTGGACTCGGCTCGCCGTCGGACTGCTGGGGGTCTTAATCTGCCTACCCCAACTGGCGCTCTCCACCTCAGGCACACCAGGGGCGGCGGGGAGGTTTTCGTTCAATGCGATTGTCGCCGCGGGTTTCCTGCTTTGCAGCGGGGCGTGCCTTCTGACCGCGGACAGCATCAGCAGCGAGCGGCGAGATGGCACTTTGGGACTCCTGTTCCTTACGCGGGTGCGAGGGGCCGATGTGCTGGCAGGCAAGCTCGGCTCGGTAGGGATAAGCAGCCTGGGCGCGCTATTGGCCCTGCTGCCAGTGCTCATGTTTCCCGTTTTGGCCGGGGGAGTGGCGGGTGGGGAGACGTTTCGGATCGGCTTGGCCCTGATCAATACACTTTTCTTCGCGCAGGCCGCCGGGTTATGCGCCTCGGCGGGACGCTCGGACCGGTTGAAGGCGGTTCGCGGGGCGTTGGCGCTGGTAGGGGCGATGCTGCTTGGCCCAGTTCTGCTCCAGGGATTCCTGCTCAAGGAACTCTGGCCACCGCTGCTGTCGTTGCCAAGCCCGTTGGTGCAGGTCCTGTGCGCACGGGACGCCGCGTATCGAGCCGCCCCGCGGCTCTTCTGGATTTCATTTGGCCTGGTGAACCTCACCGGCTGGGCGTTGTTGGTTCGCGCCAGTTTCAGTCTGCGCCGGTCGCTGTGCGAGAAGGAGCGAACGTCTTCGCGCGAGGCAGGGGAAGGAAGCGTTTCGGAGGTCTCGCCGATGGAGCGAGCCCGGAGGTGGCAGGGTGGGGAGTCAAATCCGATTGAATGGCTTATAGAGCGGCAAAGGGTCAATGGGGCGGTGTGGGCGCTGGGCACAATTGGTCTGGCATTCAGCGGATGGGTCAGGCTGGTCCGCGGCTCGGGAGGGATTCCGGGATTTGCTTCGTCCTGGCTTTCAGCGTGGCCGTTGGGGGCGGCATCGGGATTACTCGGGGCGGCGATAATCGCGTGGGTGGCCAGCCGCTCGCTGGTGGAGGCGCGTCGCACGCGGGAACTGGAACTGGTGCTCACGACACCGATGGGCGCGAAGGAGTTGATTTCTGAACAGTGGCGGATGCTGAACCGGCTTTTTCCGTGGGTGGTGTTGGTGATGCAACTGCCGATTTGTGTCCAGGAGGTGACGGCGATGTCCTCGTTGAGCAGCCCCGCCGCCCCTTCCCTGGAGTTGTGGTGGCTCCTGTGCATGGTGAACACATTTCTGGGCGCGCTCGCCCTCTGCCGCGTGGGATTGTGGCTGGGACTGCGGGCGCGCGGGACGGCATCGGCGGTGGTTTGGACGGTGAGCCTGGGGTTCGGGGTTCCGTATCTGCTGGACCTGGCCTTGCTCATCCTGTTTCCTTCACAGCTCAACGTGTTCGGGGGGCCAACAGCCTGGCTGCGCCTGGGGAATTGGGCGTTTCCGTTCGCGCCCTTTATATCCAACCTTATGCTTTTGGCGTTTTTCCTGTGGCTCATCGGGCTGGGCAAGCGCGGACTTTCCTCGGAAATGGAACGGACGGAGGCATTCACCTCTCTGCTGGCGCGCAGCCTGCCCGACTCGGAGCTTGAATTGACAGCCTCTCAACTATGAACTCACCCGGTGTATGAATGTCGCCGCCGTTCTTGAACGGGAGTTGCGCGTGACGGCACGCGAGTCCCTCACCTACTGGGCGCGCCTGATGGCAGTGGGCGCGCTGCTGGTCGCGGTTGCGGTCTATGGGATTCAAGGCGGCCTCAGCCTCAGCAGCGGGGGGCATTTGTTTGGATACCTCCACCGCGCCCTGCTGCTTTCTGTCTGGACGGTGGTCCCATTTCTCGTCGCGGATTGTATCAGCTCCGAGAAACGCCAGGGTACTCTGGCGCTCCTGTTTCTGACGCCGCTCAGTTCAGGAGACATCGTTGCGTCCAAGGGCATCGCCCATGGGCTTAGGGCGGTTAGCCTCTGGGTGGCGGCCATCCCCGCCCTGGCAATTCCGCTTATGGCGGGAGGGGTGAGCTGGCGGGAGGTTGTGCTGTCGGTGCTGGTGAATTTCAGTTCGCTTTGCCTTGGGATTGGGGCCGGTCTGGCTGCGTCGGCAAGCTCGAGGGTCCGGACTCGAGCCGTGGTGGCATCCGCGCTGCTCGCGGCCGGCCTGGCGTTGACGTGGCTGACCGGACTGGGAGCCGTGCTGCCGGGCAAGTTCATCCGAGCGCCCACGGAGGGCGGGGTCTGGTTGTCGCTCAATTTGCACGATTGCTGGAGCGAGGTCTTGGGCGGCTCCAGGCTGGCCCCCAGCGCGTCAAGGGTTCTCTGGGATTTTGGGGGAATGGCAGCCGTGTCCCTGCTGCTCCTTTGTCTGGCGGCGGCGTTCGCGGCGCGGCGGGTGAAGGGCTGCCGGCGTGACACCGGGCCTTCGGCATTTGCGCTGTGGTTGAAGAAGGCATTTTGCACTCCGATGTTCTTCCGCGATGCGTTTGGGCGTTGGATGCGCTGGGAATTGGGCCATAACCCGATTGGCTGGCTGGAGCGGCGGACGTGGTCGGGCCGGCTGGTCTCGTGGAGTTGGTTTGGGATTGCGGTGATTGTCTCCACCTATTCGACGCTGGCCATGAGCTTTCGGCCCTACGACCAAAGTCTCCGCCACATCGAGGGGACAATAGGCTGCCTGCTCATCGGCAGCATGGCGGCAACTGCGGCGGGCAGTTTCCGCCGCGAACGTGAGAACGGGGTTCTGGAGTTGCTGCTGGTGGCGCCGCTTCGGGAATCGCAGATTATCGGCGGCAGGCTGCGCGGGTTATGGACGCAGTTCATGCCCGCCATTCTGATCCTGCTGGCGGTATGGGGCTATTGCGGCTCCCTGGCGGCGGTGGGCAGGTTCGGTGGGGGCGGGCCATCTGTGGCCCCCTATTGGAGTTCGTGGGGCATTCGCCCGGGGCCAGGCTATTCGCTGCTTGGCCACGGGATGGGCTATTCGCTCCTGCCGTGGCTGAGCAATTCGCTCGTCTCCTATACGGTGAGCTTCCTGACGATCCCCGTTATCGGACTCTATTATTCGCTTGCTGAGACGAGTTTCATCAGCGCCTTCATCCGAACGCTCGCTGTGGGCGTCGTGCTCCCGTTCCTGCCCTTGGTCCCATTCCGCCTGGCGGAGATCTGGATCTCGAATGGCAGTCCGGCATTAGGAATTTCTCCGGAATGGCCGGTCTCGAGCCAGTTTGTGGTCATCGCATTCCGGCTGGCGTTGGCGGCATTCTTTGGCAAGCGATTGCATCAGAGCCTTAGATACCGCACGTTCGCGGTGGCCAGTGGCGGTCATTAAGCTGCATCTTGACTGCCATGAGCGCAAATACGGTCAGGTTGCCGGCGGGTCGCACTGCTCTCCAATCGCAAATCGCAAACCGCAAATCGCAAATTACCTTTTGACCTTTTTGCCCATCGTTGCCAGAGAACTGCGGGTGGCCGCTCGCAAGCGCAGCACCTACTTGCTGCGGGCGGGGGCGGTGTTGTGGATTCTGGCGATTGGGGCCTGGCTTTACCTCATGATGCAGGGCCACTCGTCACCCCACGACATTTCGTCGGCGTTGCTGGGTCTGCTGGGCGGCAGCGCGGTCTTGTTTTGCCTGATGAGCGGAGTGCGCTCGACCTCGGACTGTCTGAGCGCTGAGAAACGGGATGGGACGCTTGGCTTGCTGTTCCTGACGGACCTTAAGGGGTATGACGTGGTTTTGGGAAAGCTGGCGGCGACCTCGCTTCATTCAGTGTATGGCGTGCTGGCGGTGGCGCCGATGCTTGGCATTCCTCTGTTGATGGGTGGAGTGAGCTTCGCGCAGGCAGGACGCCTGGCACTCGTGACGTTTGACACGCTCTTTTTCTCTTTGTCTTTGGGGATCGCGGTTTCCAGCATAAGCCGGTCGTCGCGGAAAGCCGCCGGTGTGACATTTGTAATGATCCTTGCCTTGACGGCGCTTCTGCCGGCCCTGGGGGCGTGGTTCCATTATCGTGGGCTTCCGGCCGCGGCCGAAAGGTACTTCTATGTCGCCAGTCCCGGGTTCAGCTTCGCTGCGGCGCTGGACCCGGCAACCTATAGAGTTGCCTCATTGGAATTCTGGGTGTCGCTTCTCGTGATTCATGGTCTTGGGTGGGCCGCGCTCTTGATGGCGTGCGCGATTGCGCCGCGGGCATGGCAGGAGCGTCCGGCAGGGCAGGGGAGGCTTCGGTGGCAAGAGCGATGGCAGCGTTGGTGCTACGGAAAGACCGAGGAACGGCGCACCTTCCGGCGGGACCTGCTCAATGTCAATGCCTACTACTGGCTGGCCGCCCGGGACCGGCTCAAGCCGCTGCTGGTTGGGATGGTGCTCGGCCTGTTGGCTTGCGGGTGGGTGTATGGCTTTGTGAAGCTGCGGCGCGAATGGCTCAACCCGGGTGTCTATATTGTCACTGCGCTGGTTCTCAACGCCTTGATGAAGCTCTGGTTTGGTTCCGAGGCAGGCCGCCAATTGGCCCTGGACCATGAGCAAGGCGCCCTGGAATGGCTGCTTTCGACTCCGCTGAGTGTCCGCGATATTTTGCGGGGCCAGCGATTGGCTCTTCAGCGCCAATTCCTCGGTCCTTCGCTCCTGGTGCTGGCGCTGTTTCTGGTGTTTATGCAGGCGACAGCCCCCGACGCGGCGATGCCCTCATCGGAGCGGAGGTCTTGGTTCCTGTTCTGGAGCGGGGCGATAGTGATGTTTGCCGCTGATCTGGCGGCGATGTATTGGGTGGGAATGTGGCAGGCGCTCACCTCGAAAACGGCCAACCGGGTCGGCAGCTCCACCATAGCGCGTATACTTGTCCTGGCCTGGGTCGGCATGGGCGTGGCTGCCTTGGGCACGACATTGACTGGGATGACCGGGAGATTTGAGCCGGGGCCAAACTCCTATGAGTTCATCTGGCTGGCGTTTGGATTGGGGACGGACCTATTCTTCGGCTCGTTCGCCAGGCACAAACTGCTGAGCGAATTCCGCCTTGCCGCCAGCCAAAAATACACCGGCTCGCTTCGGCGGGCACGAACCGATGGCCTGGTGGGGAAGCATCGAAGTCCGGCGCTGGTTTGAAACCAGGACGACCGGGACGGGATTGAGATGTCAAAGAGCGGCGGCTTGGCTTCGGGTTCTGCCTGGCGCGGAGAG
>JBJKSV010000078.1:0-5837 GCA_046703605.1 Limisphaerales bacterium | reverse complement strand
CGCCGCCCAGCGCCCGTATGCCAAGATCATCGTAGGCAACCTATTGCTGCGCACCGATAACCCGACCTTGGAGCAGGAACAGCAGACGCTTTACAATCCGTACATCGCTGGCGCTGTACGGATTGTAAAGCGTCTGCTGTTCCTGCTCCAAGGTCGGGTTATCGGTGCGCAGCAATAGGTTGCCTACGATGATCTTGGCATACGGGCGCTGGGCGGCGATGTGGCTGATAAGGGTCGCCAATCGATTCGTAGCGGTGCTAATGTTATCGTTGGCGGTGAAATCTTTGACGCCGATGAGGAGCAGGATGACATCCGGGTAATCAATCGAGTTGAGCCAGGTGTTGATGCCGGCGTCGATTTGGCTGATCTCGTAGCCGCCGTGCCCTTCGTGGTCATGGTCGGGCAAATTCGGGTCAGGAACGGCAGGCGAGGTGTCCCGCTGGGTTCCGACATAGTCCACATTGAAGCCGGCGTTGGTGAGGAGATTGTAAAGGTGTGAGCGGTAGCCACTGGCATAATTCGGGAATGAATAGCCTTCCGTAATCGAGTCACCCAAAGGCATGATTCGCACCGCGGACGGGCTTTGGGCCAAAAGCCCTATCTGCGGCAGCAGGAGGAGCATCCATAGGGCCAACCCGCCAAAACTCAGAGGACCCCATAATCGAGTAAAGGCGTGACAACCCAGACGGGTGGCTGATCCCCGCCCGGTCCGTCTGCCAAGCCTTGGTACGGCCCGGCTGCCCTGCCCTACCCCATCGGGCAGATTCATTCCGACAGAGCCCTTCGTAAGGTTAATCATCATGGTGTTCCTGCCTCCAAGTCCCACCGTTCGACCACCGCGCATTGCGCTTCAATGCCCGTCAGCGGCCGAACGGTACCCTCACCAACACCTCCTCTTCCGCCGACAATGACAAACGCCTGCCTCCCGCTTCCGAGGCCTTCATTATTCGCCGGTCGATCAAATACAAGGAGTGCCTGGTCGATTCACCTGGCTTGCATCCAACCACACTACGCCGCAACTCAAGCTTGTCAAATCGATTCTCGTCGTTACCTACTGGCTATTCTTTCGCATGACGAGCCGGTCGGAGGAAAGTGCGGATTTCACGTTTTCGCCGAACCTGGCCTCGACGGATGTCTCTCGGCCGTCAATATCTATAGCGGCTGACAGCGAGTAAGACTGAGGAGCGGTGTAGAGAGGGTGCTCAAAAATGTGCAAGGTGTAGAGCCACTCCACCCAGTGGCCGGAGTGCCTCGTTGGAACAAAATAGTTCAAGCCGTGTATCTTGCAGAGTTTTCTTCTTTCGTGACTCGCGTTGAACTCCGAAATCGCCAGCAATTCGCCGGTGTATTCGCAGTTTTCTGGTCCGATTGAACTGCGGAAGGAACACAGAGTTCTGGGCAGAAGACCGGCGCTCTCGCCATCGAAGAGGCGCAGACCGGCTCTGGTTGCCGTGTAAACGCTGAAATCCCAACCGACAAAGGCAACGGGCGGGTGACGCGCGGCGATGAAGGGACCGATGGTTTGTTCCACATCCCCATAAATCAGGCGCGAGCGCTTCAACCGTCGTTGCAACTCCTGCTGATCGCAGGGGTAATAGCCCGCAAACCACCGGTGTGGCATATCCCTGTAATCTCGTGGTTTGAGGTGCCCCTTTCCAGTATCGAAACCGAAAACGTCGATGCCGATTCCCACGAGGCACTCAACGGCCTCCGCAATCCGCTCCATGGAAAGCAGGCCCGCCCCGGAAGCAACCCCAAACTCGACAACCGAAATCCTGGACACTCCGAGCACCTTGGCAAGGGCCGCCCCGTGGAGGACACCCCACGCATACTGGGGTCTGACGGCGAGGTCGGGTTCAACCATGAGTTTCGAGAACGCCGCGTTAAGCCATTCGGTTGAGTTATCGAAGGGGATGGACGTGAGATCAGCCCGGTGCTCGGTAGGCTTACTGCCATTGAGCCGTCTGTTCAATCTGCTGACGACTCCCTTTAACAGTCGCTTCATAATAAACCTCACTACCAAAGGAGTCTTCATCACCTCTTGCTCTTCTTTTCCAATCCGTGAAAAGAATACAACCGGCTCGACTATAATAAGCCAAGTTGGGGGGTATGACAAGCGCCGCCAGCACCCAGCGCCAGTAGGCCATCCGGCGTTTATAGATCGTGCTCCATCGAAACAGGTACGTCTGCCGCGCCATGCGAACGAGACACCTCTCCAGCTTCGGCCACTCCAGAGGATGCGCCGCCGCATAGCGAATCGTGGTTGGCTCGGTGCGGATGTGCCGGATAAATTCACGAGTTGCGGATGCCAGTTCCCGGATGGAGATGGACAGCCCGCAACTTGCCTCATCGAGGCGGTTTCTCCACAGACAATCAGAGGCGAACGCCACAGACCCGCTCAAACACAGCTTCATCACCAGGGCGGTGTCGGAATGCACTCCACGCGTGAATTCCGGATAGCCCCCCGCCTCTCTCATCGCCCGGACTCTCGCAAGGAAAGTCGAAACCTGGCGAAACCCGAACGGCGAGGGCTGACAGATCATTTGAATAAAATCCGTTCCGGAAATGGCTTCTCCTGGACCGGTAAAGCTATCGAGGACGGCGCCGGCCGGGTCCACAATCTCCTGGCGGCCGAAGGCGATCACTGCCTTCGGATAGCGTTGCAGCCGGCGAATCAAAGCGGAGACGAAGTTGGGGCTGATCTCCTCGTCGTCGGGGAGCAGGACAAAATACTCACCCGCCGCCTCGCCCAGCAACTGATTGAAATGCGGCATCATTTCCACCGTCGTCGGATTCTGACGAAACCTGTAAGGACGCGCGCAGTTCTCCTCCACCAAATGCCGGACTGTCGAGCCATTCATTCCGTTATCGGACACGAGCAGTTCGATGGCGGGATAATCCTGACCATTCACCATCTTTAGCAACGAGGGCAAGTACTGCAGGCGTTTAAAGACAGGGACCGGGACGGTGACCAGCCCGGAAGAGGTTGGACGGTGAGGCCCCACGCCCCGAGTCGGAAGCGAGGAGACGCGAGCCGGTGATTTACACTGCGGAAGTTGTGGTTTGCGGTTCAAGACTGGGCGGCGCACGTCGGTGCGCGTTTGAATGCTACCGGATGGGGTCGGGCCAACAGGCCGGGATTACTTTTCGTTCTGTTTGCCAGCAGGTTCGAGTAGAGATCGAGATAGGTTGTCACCTGGAGATCGCGAGAAAAGAGGGTTTCAGCCCTCGCGCGTGCCCGTTCGCCCATTTGTTCGCGCTGGTCATTGTGATCCAGAAGGTGCTCAATTGCCCGGGCAAACTCGACGGCATCCCCGCGAGGCGCGAGCATGCCTGTCCGCAAATGTTCAACCATCTCCGGGACTCCCCCCACCTCAAATCCAACGACCGGCGTGGCGCAGGCCATGGCCTCGAGCACGGTATTGGGCTGGTTGTCTTCGAGGGAGGGCATGACGAACGCGTCGGCGGCGCAATAGACCTGTCGGAGGAACACGGGGTTCTGGACCTGACCGACCATAACAGCCGGAAGGCCAAGCTCCGGGAGATCGGAAGCGCCACCGACGATGAGCAAGAGCAGGTCACGCCTGTGGCGCAGGCGCCGGAGGGCTTCGCACAGAACGCACAGGCCCTTTCTGGGATTGCTCGCGCTCTCCGACACAAATGCCAGGATGTGCCGATCGATGGGGAGACCCAGAGCGCCCCTGGCCGCCTCGCGCGGGACCGGCTTGAATTCCTCCAGGTCCACACCATTCGGAATGATGCTGCGCTCGAACCGGGAAAGGAGACTGCTACGGGCCACGTGCGACGCCATCCAACCATTGAGGGCCACGATGTGGAGCCGAGTCGATGAGAGCGGCGCCAGGGCAGCCTGCTTCTGCCCCCAGATTGCACGCGACAAGTCGCTCTCTCGCTGGCTGTCCAGCGTGGGGCAGCAACCGCAGCTTGCCGCGAATCTTCCGCAGCCCCCATCATAATGACAGCCTCCCGTAAAGGGATTCATATCCGCCAACCGCCAAACCAGCGGGATTGAGGTTGGCACCTCGCGAAAGAAAGCCCGATAGTTTAGAAGCCCCGAGACCCAGTGCAGTTGGATAATATCGAATCCCCCGACGGTGTCGGAAATGTTGCCAAGCCAAGGACCCCAAGCTTCCGAGAACAACTCCACTTCCCCGAGTCGTTTGGCGTACGGGGCCCGCGCGCGCTGCGCCTGCGAAGATTCGATTCGGCGCCGGATGCGATGAGAGATGGCCTTGGAGAGTCGGATCTGTTGAATTGACGGGTCCTGGCCCCTTCTTCCGAGGACCAACATCGTTGAGCGGCAGCCCTCTCGCTTAAGCATTGCCTGATGAAGCCGATTGGCTGCGAGAGCCGCTCCGCCCTGGAGATCAAAGGTGCTGATGTGCAAGATGTTCACCGGACTAGCGAAGGCGTCACTCGGACGCTGTAGATCTTCGAACCACGAAGGGACCCGGACAGACACGCATTCCGGCGTTCTTCAGTACCCGGCGTCCGTCGCTGTTCATTAGTGGTAGAACGGGGCGGGCGGTGAGGATCAGGCCCGGCAAATATCGGCGGGCAACGCCTCTCGGCTCTGCGGCGGCTTTGCCCCAAGGGCCGAGAGGATGGTGGCGGCGATGGTCGAGCCCGTCAGTCCGTACCGCTCGAGCAAGTATTTCTGGCCGCCGATGAAGGGTGAGAAGACAGGAGGGATTCCGAGCCGCTTGAAGGGGATCGGGGGCCAATCCGCCTCGGCCAACACCTCGGCGACGGCGCTGCCCAAACCGCCGATAATACTGTGCTCTTCGAGCGTGAACAGGGCACGAGTCCGAAGAACGGCGGATTCGATTTCCGAAAGGTCGAGCGGTTTTAAAGTGTGCATGCTGCCAACGCGGGCCTCAATCCCGGACGCGGCAAGGACATCGGCGGCATCCATCGCGGTTCGAAGCATGCCCCCGGTGGACAGGAGCGTAACGTCACTCCCTTCTCGCAGTCGGATGGCCCGTCCAATCCGGAACTCGACCGGGCCCGGGTGGACGGTAGGTTCCCCAGCCTTGCCCAACCGCAGGTAACAAGGGCCTGGGTGCTCCACTATGGCGCGTGTCGCCGCGCGCGTCTCCACCGGATCACCCGGCGCGATGACGACCATGTTGGGCAGACACCGCATGATGCCGAGGTCTTCGACGGCGTGGTGGGTCACACTCATCGCCCCGTAGGAGAGTCCCCCGCCAACGGAAACGATTTTTACGTTCGCGTCGTGGTAGCACACGTCGTTGCGGACCTGCTCCAGACACCGGAGGGTGGGGAAGTTCGCGATGGAATAGGTGAAGACCACCTTGCCGCTCAGGGCCAGTCCGGTGGCGATGCCGGTCATGTTCTGTTCGGCAACTCCGACATTGAGAAACTGCCGCGGCCGTTGCTCCATGAACTTTTCGACGACCCGATAGCCGAGGTCACCCGTGATAAAGATGATGCGTTCGTCGTGTTGGGCGAGCTCGAAAAGGGCATCGAGAAAGGCGTTCCTCATAGGCAGTGCTCCACCTCTTTAAGGGCGCGGCTGAATTCCTCGCCCCGGGGCGGTGTGTAGTGGTACTGAAGGTTGTTCTCCATAAAGCTGACCCCTTTGCCCTTGACCGTGTGGGCAACGACGCAAGTGGGCTTGTCCCGCTGAAACGGGACCTGACTCAAGGCCTCCTCGACGGCGTTTACGTCATTCCCATCCAACTCCCGAGCACTCCATCCGAAGGCCCGCCATTTGTCGATAAGGGGATCGAGATCGATGACATCCTTGACATTTCCGAGGCTCTGAATCTTGTTGTAGTCGATGAGGATGACCAGAT
>JBJKSV010000077.1:0-3933 GCA_046703605.1 Limisphaerales bacterium | reverse complement strand
GGGGTGCAGGTGGAGGCGGGGGCGAAGGCCTCGGTGAAACGCATCCCCCCCTCAGCCAGCCCATCCAGATTGGGCGTGTGACTGCGCGTCGCGCCGAAGCAGCTCAGGTCGCCGTAGCCGAGGTCGTCGGTGAGAATCACGACAATATTCGGCGCCTGGGGTTTTGTAGCCGGAGCGGACTTGGCGGTGAAAGACGGATGGCACCCAAAGAGCGTTGCCAGAAGGAGACTTGGCCAGCGAAAGGGGAGTTGGCTTGAGAGAGATTTTTTCATAGATCGGCGGAAAGGGCACGCGCCGCGGGTCCCGCGCGGTGTAGGTCTGCAAGCGAATTCACGCGCGTCAGGATAGCGCCCGATGCGTGAACCGGAAAGGGAATTTGGCGAGCCTTCGGAGGCTCGATACACCTCCTCCCCGGGAAACGGACTTCCCCACCCGCCAGCGGTGTTCCTTGCGGCCAAAAGAGACGACGGT
Source organism: Limisphaerales bacterium (assembly GCA_046703605.1). Lineage (GTDB taxonomy): Bacteria > Verrucomicrobiota > Verrucomicrobiia > Limisphaerales > UBA8199 > JAJYHY01. The sequence goes on along the minus strand of JBJKSV010000077.1, from coordinate 3,462 downwards.
GCGCTCGTGGAAAGCACTTGCCCCGCCAGGCGTCGGGGCCGTATTCTCTGCCTCAAGGTGAAACTGACCGACCTGAGAGGTATCCTCCAGTACATCCCGCAATTCCGGGAGAAGGTGTTTATCATCAGCATCGACGGGGCAATCGTCACGGACGAGAACTTCCCGAACATCCTGATGGATATTGCCGTTCTGCGTTCGCTGAACATCCGAGTCGTGCTGGTGCATGGCGCCTCGGCGCAAATCCAGCTTCTGGCACGGCAGCAGGGCCAAACGCCATCCGACCTCGACGGCAGCGGCGTGACCGATGAACCGACCCTGCGGCTGGCGCTCACGGCGGCCAACCGGTTAACACACGAGATCCTCGAGGGCCTATCGGCCAACGACCTCCGGGCGGCCTGCACCAACGCGGTCATTGCCCACCCGGTCGGCATCATTCATGGAGTGGATCACCTCTTCACCGGCAAAGTGGAACGAATCGACGTCGAGATGTGCCAAAGGCTGCTGGATTCCGGCATCATCCCCGTCTTGCCGCCCTTGGGCTTTGACGGCGATGGCAAGACCTACCGCGTCAATTCGGACGGCGTGGCGGTCGCGGCGGCGGAGGCGCTGCGGGCCGTCAAGTTGATGTTCATCACTCCGCGCGACGGAATCACCGTCAGCGACCGTGTCATCCGGCAGATGCCTTTGGCCGACCTGGAGTCGGTTCTGGCGCTGGAGCAGTCACACATCCATCCCGTTATGCTCTCCAAGGCGCTGCACGCCGCCGCCGCCTGCCGGGCGGGCGTGCCTCGGGTGCATGTGATCAATGGGCGGGTGGAAGAGGGTCTCCTGGCGGAGGTGTTTACCAATGAGGGCGTCGGAACCCTCATCTATGCCAACGAGTTTCAACAGATCCGCCGCGCGCTCAAGAAAGACATCCGCCACATCCTCCAACTCACCAAGCCCTCGATGGCCAGCGAGGAGCTCACGCGCCGGACGCGCTCCACCATCGAGAAACAGCTCGCCGATTATTACATCTTTGACATCGACCGCAACCCGGTCGCGTGCGTGGCCTTGCACACCTACCCCGAAGTTGGAAAGGGCGAATTGGCCTGCCTGTATGTGAGTGCCGCGCACGAGAACCAGGGCATCGGACGCAAACTGGTTCAATACGTCGAAAACAAGGCCCGCGAGCTTGGCTTGAACGAGCTGATCGCCCTCTCCACCCAGGCCTTTACCTATTTCCAATCCAAGGCCGGCTTCGTTGAGGGAACGCCGGATGACCTGCCTCCCGGACGCCGGGAGAAATATGACCAGAGCGGGCGCCGGTCCAAGGTGCTGGTCAAACGCCTGATACCCAAACCCGCGGCCTAAGGCATCAGGGCGAACCAAGACGATAGAACCGGCTTGAAGAGGCAAAGGGGATCAGGGTCGTGGCCTGGTCGCCCGAAAGAGCGGGAGCATTAGTTGGTGTCTGCCAGTCGCCCGAAGACAGATCGTTGTTATCTTTCAGCACAAACGGTTGGCCGGAGACCCGCCACGTGATCTGCGCCATCCCAGAGTCTGCCGGCGTCTGAATTGAGAGCATTGTCGGGGCCTCGGTCACCGTAAATGGAAAGGAATCCTGGAGGATATTGAACGTCCAGGTGCCAGCCGATAACGGTCCGAACTGGCCGTCCACGCCGCTCACGGGCAGCACGTACAACGGGCAAATCCTATTGGTTGAAGGCGCGGAAAAGGTCACATTTACGGCGTGATTGCTGGAATCCACCGCGATAATCGGCGTTCCATTGGCGACAGTGGCCCAGCAGCCGTTGGCGTAGATCTCTCCATCTGTGGGGGCGACGAATTTGATGGTGTCCGTGGTGGTCGGGGTCGGATTATCGAGGGTGAATGCCACGGTAGGCGAATGATCAGAGGCAACGTGCCACTGCACGTCTGGACGCAAGGAGCCTGGAACGGGCGAGAGCCAAACTGGTCCCACCTCCAGCGGAAACTCGTAGATGACATTCGGAGGGATCGCCGCGATGACGCCCGAGACACCGACGGGAGGAGAGGGAAGGCTGGAGGCCAGCGCCTGTTCATAGGTACCGAACGGGGCCGGCCAGACCCGGAACTGGATGAGGAGCGGGCTGTTCGTCGGGGCGGCAAGATGGATCTGCCCGAACAAGACCGCCTCGCCATTGGTCGAGAGCATTTGGCGCAAGCCGCCGCTGAGACAGGCCCGCAAAGACGCTGCATTGGTGCCCGCATAAACGCCGCAGTAAAAGTTCGTTCCGGCGATCGAGCCGTCCGGATAGCCGAACGCCGCGCTATTGGTAAACATTACCGGCCCGACCCGATGGTACACCTGGCCCACTTGAGCAAGACACCGCGAGCCGATCATGCTCACGAACAGCGCCATAGGCAGGAGAATTGCTTTCATAATGCCGGTGCCCCGGAGGGCAGCGTTTCATTACCACCACAAGTTGGCCGGGTCAAGAGCCGCCCCCAACCCCGGCAGAAATCGGAGAGGCCCCCAATTCGGCCGCCTCCGTAAAGCTAACGCCAGCGGCTGTCATTTAGCGCGTCATTCCCCGTGCTCCATGTATTCCGTGCTTTCTCCTTTTCCGGTCGCAGCGGCTTGGCTTTTCCGTTTGCGCGCGGACACGCTTGGCGGTAATATTTCCTATCTAGGGCGTAACACCCACGTCTCCGCCTGTGAGGTTTTGCCCTTCAGGCGGGCAGAGAACACAACATGCATTTACCGGATGGCTTTTTGGACGCGAAGACGGCGGCGCTCTCGGCGAGCGCCGCGGCGGTAGGGGTGGGGATCGCCCTTCGCCGGGTGCGCGCGACATTGGAACCACGCCAGACACCGATGCTCGGCCTGGCGGGAGCTTTCGTGTTTGCGGCGCAAATGCTCAATTTTCCGGTGGCGGGCGGCACGTCCGGGCATCTTCTAGGCGGAGTGCTCATCGCTATTCTCTTGGGGCCGAGCGCTGCCATCGTGGTCATGACATGCGTGCTGATGGTGCAATGCCTGATGTTTGCCGATGGCGGTTTGCTGGCGCTGGGGGCGAATGTCTTTAACATGGGCATCGTCAACGTCTGCGCCGGATATTTCGTTTTTCAGGCCATCCGGCGCTTCAGCCGGATGGAGCAAAGACGGACCACGGTGTTCGCGGCGTCGTTCGCGGGCTGGGTCGGCGTTGTGATGGCGTCGATCACTTGCGCCGGTCAGCTTGCCCTCTCGGGAACGGTTCCCTGGGCGGTGGCCTTTCCGGCAATGGTGGACGTTCACATGCTCATCGGCTTCGGGGAAGGCTTGATAACGGCCCTGGTGACCCTGGCCGTGCTTCGGACGCGGCCCGAGATGGTGGCGGGGATTCGAGACCGGGTAGTCGGGCGCAACCTGGTCGGCTATGGCGTGGCAGCCTCGCTCGGCCTGGCGCTATTTGTGGCCCCGGTGGCATGTCGTTGGCCGGACGGTCTGGAGTCGGT
>JBJKSV010000076.1:0-2992 GCA_046703605.1 Limisphaerales bacterium | reverse complement strand
TCATGGCAGGGAAAGTGGCGGCAAAATGAGCAGGATTGAACCCCATGCCACCCGGTTTGGCGAGCAGAGTTGCGCGCACGATCAGAAACTCAAGTAAGTGTATTCCTTCAGGCCTCGCTCGTAATCGTCCAGCAGGCGCATGGCTTCGGAGGGTTTCATCCGGTCAGATTTGATGGCCTCATCGACTTGGGCCTTCATCTGGCGTTTGAGTTCAATTTCATCATATTGGACGGAGTTGAGAGCCTGCACAATAGTGCTGCCCTCGATGATCTCTTCAACGTAATAGCCTGCCGGTTCGTCCGGGTCGAGAAAGACGTGGACTTCGTTGACGCGCCCGAAGAGATTGTGCAGATCCCCCATGATGTCCTGGTAAGCTCCCATGAGAAAGAAACCGATGTAATAAGGCTCAAGCTGCCCGTTGCCGTTGGGGTTGAGCAGGTGCAGCGGGAGGGTGTCGCGGATATCGCGCAGGTCGATGAATTTATTAACCTGGCCGTCCGAATCGCAAGTGATATCGACGAGAGTCGCCTCGCGCGTGGGGCGCTGGTTGAGGCGGCTGATGGGCACGACGGGGAATAACTGGCCCAGCGCCCAATGATCCAGCAAGGACTGGAACACGGAGAAATTGCAGAGGTATTGGTCCCCGAGGTTCTCCTCCAGCTTGCGGATTTCTTCCGGGATATAGGCCTGGCCTCTGAAGCTGTCGGCCACCGCCCGGCTGATCTCCCAATAGAGGTTCTCGATCTTGGCTTTATCTCGCAATTCCATCACGCCCAGGGTAAACATGTGCTGGGCGTCCTCCTTCCGCTCCAGGGCGTCGTGGTAGGCCTCCAGCTTGTTGAGCTTGGGCAGGTTCCTCCGAATGTCGAGCAGTTCCTTCACCAGCGAGTGCTCATTCTCTCCGTAGGTCAAACTCTCACCGGTGCGGATCTTGTTGATGGCGCCAAATACCTCGACAATCAAAACGCTGTGATACGCCACGACGGCGCGCCCGCTCTCGCTGATGATGGTCGGGTGCGGCACTTTCTCGGCGGCGCACACCTCCCCCACATAGTAGATGATGTCATTGGCGTATTCCTGCAGGGTGTAGTTCTTGGAGCTGTCAAAAGCCGAGCGACTGCCGTCGTAATCGACCCCCAGCCCCCCTCCGACATCCAAAAACTCAATCTGGAAACCCATCTCGTAGAGTTTGGCGTAAAACCGCGCCGCCTCCTGCACCGCGCGCTTGACGATCAGGATGTCTGGCACCTGGGAGCCGATATGGAAATGCAGGAGTTTGAAGCAGTGCCCAAGGCCCTCGGCCTTGAGGATTTCCACGGCACACAGGAGTTCGGCGGTCGTTAGCCCAAATTTGGCGTTCTCGCCCGCGCTCTGGGCCCATTTGCCGCCGCCTTTGCTCAGAAGGCGCACGCGAAAGCCAACCAACGGCTCCAGGCCAAGATGCCTGGAGATGGTGATGATTTGGCGCAGTTCCTCCAGTTTCTCCACCACGATAATCACTTTTTTGCCTAGCTTGGTGCCCAGCAAAGCCATTCGGATGAAGCTGGCGTCCTTGTAGCCGTTGCAAATAATCAGGTTCCCCACCTGGCTCTGGAGCGCCAAGCCCGCGAACAACTCCGGCTTGCTGCCGACCTCCAGGCCAAAGTCGTATGGCTTGCCCGCATCCAAAATCTCTTCGACCACCTCCCGAAGCTGGTTGACTTTGATCGGGAACACCCCCCGGTAGCCACCCTGGTAGTTAAACTCCGCAATGGCGCTGCGAAACGCCAGGTTGATGGACTCCACCCGGTTGCGGAGGATGTCCTGGAAGCGGACCAGCAGAGGGAACTTCAAGCCTCGCGCCTTGGCTTCTTCGATGACATCGGTCAGGTCCACCGCCGCCCCGGCCTCACGCAACGGCTTGGCGATTACGCGTCCGGCCTCGTTGATGTCGAAGTAGCCGGCGCCCCAACGATGGATGTTGTACAAGTTGCGAGCTTGCTGGATGTCCCAGGAGTCAGTTGGCTCGGTCGAGTTGCTCATTGCGGTCGCATCAGAACGAACCGCACTATAGAATCCTGAGCCCGGATTTCAATACTTCAATGTGCTATCGCGTCATTTTCGCACGGCCCCAGGACGGTTGACAAAATCATAGCGCAGGCTGGGCCAACCTGCGAACCGGAAGGCTGCGCGCTTCTTGATTGGGGCGCTTGGCCCCGGTGGACGTCTATTCCAGCGGGGCGATCGGACTCAAGGGCTGCAAGCTTCTGGCTCGTGCCCAGTTCTCTCGAAGTTCGGCGCGATGGAGAGAGGCCCACTCCAGAACCAGGGCCAAGGCCGGCGAGGCAGGTACCCGCTCTCCAGCTCAAGGGTGTCCACCCGGACGACCGCCTCATGCTCGGCGTAGCGAGCATGGAAGTGGGGAGGTTGGTGATCGTTCCAATTCATTGTGATGACGATGCCGAAGAAGCGGCTAAGGGTTGGCATAATCGGGACGTTCCCTTCGCAGGCTGGGGAACAAGTCCTCGGGCTGCTTGCCGGTGATCGCCAGCCACAACGCGTCGGCGCACAGGTCTAAGTCTCCCGGCCAAGTTAGCGTGCGTCCATGCTCACCGACTGTGGCTTGACCGAAGAAACCGTAATCGTGCCAAGCTGCAAAGACGCCGCGTCCCGCCAGGTGGCTCAGATCAGCGGTTCCCTCTACGCCGTCCTCGAAGCGAAGGCGGACGCGATAGGCTTGCAACACCTCGACGTCAATAATTCTCTTCATAAAATGAGAGGCTTGCTGGCGACGCCCCGCGCTCTTGAGGAAGAACACTCGGCGTTGGCGAATCTCATCACGATAAGAGACTAGTGTGGTGTCCCCGAAATAGCTATACATTTGTTGCGCCGCATTTGAGTTCTGGCTAGGCGCGACGAGGGAGCATGTCCCTATGGACCTGTGACCGAGGAGCAACAACGCCAGAACTCAAATGCGACGCAAAAAACTGGGCGGCAAGTCTTTTTGAAAAAG
>JBJKSV010000075.1:0-3448 GCA_046703605.1 Limisphaerales bacterium | reverse complement strand
ATCCAGAAGGCGCTGGACGCGGCCGGGGCCGTCAGTGGCACCGTGTATTTCCCGGCCGGACGCTATCCCTGCCACGACTTGAAGGTTCATCCGCATACGACCCTTCTCGCGGAACCGCAGTGGGGCTATCGCGGAGTGGCCGGAGCCACGCTGGCCCTCGATTCCGACCAAGCCGATTGCCTGCTCAACATCACCGGCGCTTTCGGCGTGCATCTCCGCGGACTCTGCCTCGAGGGACGACGGCGGACGGAAAAGCCTATTCACGGGATCTTCCTGAACAATGCTCACGGGTATAGTCCCCAGGAGGACACGGTCGTTGTTGACGATTGCAAGATCGAAGGCTTCTCAGGCCACGGCGTGCATCTGCTGCGGATCTGGGTCTTTATCCTGCGCCGTAACATCATGCAGGGCAACAACGGGTGCGGCGTTCAGATCACCGGCTGGGATGGGTTTGTGATGGACAACCAGTTTTCTGGCAACGGAAGCCACGGCTTCAATTGCGAGTCGGTCGGCGCGACGGTCATGTTCACGGCCAACCGGGTGGAATGGAACCGAGGTTACGGTCTCCGGCTCTTTTCGGGCGACGCCTGGAATGTCACGGGGAACTGCTTTGACAGGAATTGGGGGGCGGGCCTGTGTGCCTTGAAGATGCGCACCACGACCGTCACCGGCAACGTTTTCCGGCGGTGCGGCAAAGACAGCCGCCAATTGCCCGAAGGAGAGCGTTCGTGCCAGGTGCGGCTGGAGGAGTGCAGCGGATTGAGCGTCGTCTCCAACGTCTGTGCGGCGGGCCGCGACGACGGAGGGCGGGGCACTTACACACCGCAGTTCGGATTCCTGGTTCGCAAGCTGAGCCACTCGGTCATTTCCTCCAACGCCCTCTTCCAAGGTTATTTGAAGGACATGGCCGCCGACCTTGGAGAACACGGTCCGCAATATATATTTACGAATAACGTTGGGAGCCCGATGCACGGGGTGTCGTGATGAAAACCGGAGCGCGCTTGATGGAGGCTGCATCTCGGCATGTCGCTTTCTTTGATTGAAAGCCGACGGCGGGGTTCTTATGATGGGGGCGTGAATCTGGAAAACATCACTGTGTTATGACCGCCAAATCGACTGCCGTTAAGACGTCCAAGAGCAAAGAAACGCCGACCGCCCGGTGGATTTCGTACCGCCCGGAAATCAAAGTGGTGGATTGCACGATTCGGGATGGGGGCCTGATGAACAATCATCAGTTTGAAGACCAGGTTGTCAAAGCGGTTTATGCCGCCTGCTCCGAGGCAGGCATTGACTACATGGAGTTGGGCTACAAGGCCTCTCGGAAGGTCATTGTGCCTGGCGAACACGGGGCCTGGAAATACTGCCGCGAGGAAGACCTGCGCCGAATCGTGGGTGACAATCCCTCTGGCCTCAAGCTCACCGTGATGGCCGACGCAGAGCGGACCGATTACCACGAGGACATCCTGCCCAAGAAGGACAGCGTCCTGGATATGATCCGAGTGGCGACCTACATCAACCAGATTCCGACGGCCCTGGACATGGTCAAAGATGCCCACGACAAGGGCTATGAAACCACGGTCAATCTCATGGCGGTTTCGACTGTGTCGGAGCGGGAACTGAACGAAGGGCTGGAACTGCTGGCCGCCTCCGAAGCCAAGGTGATTTACGTTGTGGACAGCTTCGGCGTCCTCTACAGCGAAAAGGCCCAGTACTTGGTGAAGAAGTACCTCCAAGTCTGCAAGGCCAGCGGCAAGGAAGTCGGGATGCATGCCCACAACAACCTCCAGTTGGCCTTTGCCAACACGATTGAGGCCATCGTCCTCGGCGCTAATTTCCTTGATGCGACCCTGGCCGGGTTGGGCCGGGGAGCGGGGAACTGTCCGATGGAGCTGCTCATCGGTTTTCTGCATAACCCCAAATACGACCTGCTCCCGGTGCTGCGCTGTGTCCAGAATGTCATTGAGCCAATGCGCTCAAAGCTGCTCTGGGGCTTTGACCTGCCCTACATGCTGACCGGCTTCCTCAACGAGCATCCCCGCGCCGCCATCAAGTTCAAGGCCGCGGAACCCAGGGGCGACATCGCCGAGTTCTACAATTCGATTTGGGAATAATACCGGCCAGAGCCTGTCCCAAAAGTGTAGGAGACGAGGGGACGAGTCTCTGATCCAACTTTTTGCGTCCCCTGGGATCTGATCAGAGTCTCGTCACCTCGTCTCCTGCGCTGAGCGGTCTCATCTCGAAAGCGGTTTGGAATCAGCAGGGCCGCAGAGCCTCCGTGCGCCAAATCATTTCGGGGCCGAGGACAAAATTATCGAGGACAAAATGATAAAAAGGCGGGGGCGCTTTGTTGGGGAGCCGAGGGTACCGATCGCGCCCCCTCAGGCCCCGGTGTCTCTGACTGGGCAGGACCACCCATGCCTCCCCCGTTCCAATACCCATCGTTGTCCTTGAGATTTTCGCGCGACCCACTGGCCAGATGGATTATAGTCTAATACAAGGGATTAGTCCCGGAGAGAAATTCGATGGGGAGAGGAGGAGACGAGAAGATGAGAGTCTGGCCACAAAAAGCAGGGATTGGATTGCTGGCGCTGGCGCTGGGAGGTTTTGGGGCGCCGGCATTCAAAGCGGAGGCGCAGAATGTTCCCGCTATCGCGGGCATCGAGCAAGCGCCGGACCCCTCGGCGGCGGTTCAGGCCTACGCCGAGGAATTCTCGGTCTATCAAAACGACCCGAGCTTCTACGCGGCGTATGTGAGGCGGATGGTGCAAATGGGGCTGCCGGAAATGGCCTATCACCAGGCCCAGACGCTGGTGAAACTGCAATCCAACAATGGGCTGGCGTGGAGCGTGATTGCCTACGTGGATGCGCGACGGGATAACATGTCTGCGGCGATTGTCACCATTGATCGGGCCGCACGGTTCGCCCCGAACGACAAATTTGTGGACCAAACCGCCGGCGAGGTCCTGGCCTGGTATGACGTGCAAGCCAACCAGTCTCAGTTGCCCAGCAGCGCCAAAGCCAGCGTGGCAAACGTGCGCAAGCTGATGCAGGGGAAGGCGGCATTCACCGATGCCTATAATTCCGCCAGCCAGGCCTACCAGACACAGGCCAGCGACGTCCAACCAGGAGCTTACGGCGGGGGTGTGCCCTCTGGAGGCTACGCCGACGTAACGCCGTATTCCACTTATTACTACCCCCCGTCGGGGAGCCCCTATTATTACCCGCCGGACTACTACTCTCCGGGGCTGGTGGGACCTGCCCCTGAGACCTGGTGGGCGCCGCTGGGCGGGTGGTATGGGCTGAACTTCTTCCCGGAGTTCCCGTTATTTGGATCGCATCATCACGAATTCTTCGAGCACCACCACCTTCGCCACGGGGAGGCCTTTGAACACGGAGAAAACTTCGAACACCACCACGATTTCGGCGAACATGGGCTTCCCTTTGAAGG
>JBJKSV010000074.1:0-5157 GCA_046703605.1 Limisphaerales bacterium | reverse complement strand
CATCAATGTGGCACACGGGGATTCCGGCGGCGATCAGTGCCTCGCCGATGAGTTTGCTCCGGTGGCATTGCTCGGGCCGGCCTTCGCTGCACATCAGGGCGGCGCGCCGCTGTTGGTCAAAGGCCTTTCGCAGGCGCTGGATTCCTTCCTGAAAGAAGGGCTGCGCGCGGACCTTGTCGTAATCCACCTTGCCATCCGTGTGGCAGGCGGGATCTTTGGGCTGTCCGCCCAAGGTGTCGCCCATAAACAAGTAGCGGATGCCGGCTCGCTCGAGGTGATGCTGGAGCAGGTCCCTGGAGAATTCCGGTTTGAACTTGGAGTAAGGAGCCGACCGCACATCAATGAGGTATTCGATCTGGTTCGCCTTCAGGAGGGCGATGAAAGCCTCGAGCGTGCGCGCTCCATAACCAATCGTGAAAAGCGGGGGATATTCCACAGTTAATACCGCCATGTCACCAAACTACGGCGGTTGATCTGCCGCGAGCAAGAATGATCTGCGTTGGACGAGCGGGCAAAAATCCATATTTTCCAATGTCGGCAGGAACTCAGATATCCAAGCCGCCCGGAGACAGACACGTTTTCAATGCATCAGGTTCTAGCAATAACCGGCCTGCGCAAGGCCTACGGCGCGAAGCTCGCCGTGGAGGGCATTTCGTTCGAGGTCGGCCGGGGCGAAATCGTCGGCTTGCTCGGGCCCAACGGGGCGGGCAAGACCACGACGATCAGCATGATTCTGGGGGTTCTCAGGCCCGATTCCGGCTCGATCCGCATCGAGGAGGCCGATCTTGCCACTGAACGTGCGCGGGCGCTGGGATGCACGAACTTTGCCGCGGTTTATGCGCCCCTTCCAGGCAACCTGACGGTGCGGCAAAACCTTCGAGTGTTCGGGTTGCTCTACGGCGTCAACTCCTTGTCAGAGCGCATCGACACGCTCATCCGCCAGTTTGACCTCGAACCGTTTCAAGATGCCAAATGCGGCGCCCTCTCCTCCGGGGAGCAGACGCGCGTGGCTTTGGCCAAGGCGATGCTCAATGAGCCGCGCCTGCTCCTGCTGGACGAGCCGACCGCCTCCCTCGACCCGGCGGCGGCGCGGGAGATTCGGCATCGGATTCGGCAGTTTGCGGTCAGCGAGGGCGGTGGTGTGCTGTGGACCTCCCACAATATGCACGAGGTGCAGGATATGTGCGACCGGGTGTTGTTCCTCTCCCATGGAAAGATCTTGCTTGAAGGCGACCCCAAGTCCCTGCCTGCCCATCACGGCAAGGACACGCTGGAGGACTTGTTCATCGCGGTGGCCCATGAACCACTAAGCTTGGAAAAGGACTAGCGAGAGGGCCTCAGACCACGACTTCAAGGCAAAGAGCAACCACGGAATAGAGGGAGTACACGTAAGAATGGAGAGCCTGCCGGCATTGGGACAAGCACTGGCGCCGCCCAATGACCAATGCTAAATGGGCAACACCGAATGAGAAATGCCGCTTAGCCCATCGCGAGGGACCGCAGCCCCATCGTTTCGTTGAACATCACGCATCATGCACCTATCCTTTCTCATTGCAAGTGCCCAATGATCAATGCTCGCTGGACCGGCGCAGCCAACCGCTCCGTGCCCTGCCCAAGCGATTCCGCCCGCTCCTGGCGGTGGTGCTGCGTTACTTTTACCTGCTCCGAGGCACCCCAGCGCGCTGGGTGCCGATTTTCGCCTGGGTTGGGATCGATATTGTCCTGTGGGGCTTTATCACGAAGTACCTCAACAGCCTCACCGCAACTCGCATGAATTTCGTGCCGGTCCTCCTTGGGGCGGTTCTGCTTTTCGATTTCTTTACCCGGGTTATGCACGGTGTGGCGGGGGTTTTTCTCGAGGACGTGTGGTCGCGGAGCTTTCTGAACCTCTTCGCCTCGCCCCTCTCGATTTCGCAATACCTCCTGGGCTTGGTGGTCTCCACCACCGTAACCAGTCTCATCAGTCTGACGGCCATGCTGCTGCTGGCGACAGCGGCCTTTGGGCTTTCCTTCTTCTCTTATGGCCTGGCGCTGATCCCGTTTCTGCTGATCCTCTTTCTTTTTGGCGTCTCGCTGGGCATCTGCACCTCGGCGGTTGTGCTCCGGCTGGGGCCGTCGGCTGAGTGGTTCGTCTGGCCCGTACCCGCTATTGTCTCGCCCTTTGCCGGCGTGTTCTATCCTATCTCGACCCTGCCGCACTGGATGCAGTTCTTCTCGAAGCTCCTGCCGCCGTCTTATGTCTTCGAGGGTGTTCGGGCGATTGCGGCGAGGCACAGCGCGTCGGGGGCGGCGCTGGCATGGGGTAGTTCGCTCGGGGTTGTGTATGTGCTATTGGCGTGCTGGTTCTTCACACGCGTTTTCCGCCACGCGATCCAGACCGGCATCCTGGCCCGGTACAGCGCCGAGACTCTGAACTGAATCGTCGAGAGTTGGGGTCGTGGTCGGCGGAGCGCTGAATGACGAGGAAGTTGCCCGATCGACCGGCCGGCGTAAAGGCCCCCCGTAATCGCCCGAGCCGACGGCCCGACCAGTGCGAGAACTGGTCAGAAAAGGCCCGCGTGAGATTTTTGGCTTGCAGAGGGGTGCTGATGAGCGCAGGATTGAAGACATGAGGGGGCGGGAGTCAATGGATGCCCAGAGTTTCACGGGACCGCCAGCAGCGGGCCAGCGGCTGTTTGCTACTACGCACTGGAGCGTTGTCCTCGCGGCGGCGAATGGCGAGGCGCCCGAAGCGGCCGCAGCCCTGGAACGGCTTTGCCGCACCTACTGGTATCCGCTCTATGCCTACGTCCGACGCGAGGGACACAGCGCGGCGGATGCGGAGGACCTAACACAAGAATTCTTCGCCCGGCTTTTGTCGGGGCGCTCGCTGACGCAGGTGGCGCCGGAGAAAGGGCGCTTCCGGTCCTTCCTCCTGGCGGCGATGAGGCACTTTCTTTCAGATCAGTGGGATTGGGCGCACACGGTGAAGCGGGGCGGCAGGGCCGAGATTCTGTCATTGGACGCGCAGGAGGCGGAGGAGCGGTACAGGTTTGAACCCGTTGATCGGATGGATGCCGAGAGGATCTATGAGCGGCGCTGGGCGATGACGTTGCTGGAGCAGGCGCTGAAGCGGTTGCGTGAGGAATCCGTCTCCGCCGGCAAGGTTGAGATCTTCGACCGGTTGCGAGGCTTCGTGGCCGGCGACAACGAAATAACCTGCGCTCAAATCGCGGCCGATTTGGAATTGAGCGAGGCCGCAGTGAAATCCGCCATCCACCGCTTGCGCCAGCGCTATCGTACGCTTGTGCGCGAGGAAATCGCCCATACGGTGGCCGAACCGGGTGGGGTCGAGGAGGAGATTCGATACCTGATTAACGTGATCAGCCAGTAAGCAGGACCGGCGGTGGGAAGCGCGGGAGTTGGCAGCGCAAGAGAGCAAAGCGCGGTTGAGGTCCCGGCGCTGGAGAAGGCCCATGCGCTCACGGCACCTTGCCGCCAGGGCCAGGAATGAGGTCGTAACGCAATTTGGCCGGCGGGCGGCCATTCCTGCACTCCCGCAGAATTTCTCAGATTCGCGAATCTCTTGACTGGGTTTCCCTCTGTACACAGTGAACGCAGGGTTCTGTGGTCCTTTCGGGGAAAATAACCGGCGCCAATCAAGGCAAAGGCGAGTAGGTTCGCAGAGGATGGTTTACTCGGACCGGTGGGTGGCCGAGTGCTTCGCCGCGAGGCCGCCCGTTCCGATTTCCGAGAATCCGAAAATCCGAAATGCCTGGCATTTTTCTTCTTGACAAACCCTGGGAGAGCGCAGTAATCAGTTGGCACAACATCCCGTTAAGTCCGCGAGGCATCACCGCCGGGTTGCCTCCCTGACCGCGGGCGCCGTGGAAAGCCGCTGGCATTTATGCCGAATGACCGGTCATGTCCGGAGTGCGGACGACCTCTGCCGGAGGGCGCCTTGGACGGGGTGTGCGCAATGTGTTCGTTGCGGAACGCCCTCAACTTCGGCTCCGGTGTCGCTCCTGACGTTCAGGCGGTTGCCTCCGCTGCCGGACAAGATGCGATTTCTGAACCTTCAGCCCTTCCCCGTTTTGGAGATTATGAACTGCTGGAGGTAATCGCCCGCGGCGGCATGGGAGTGGTCTATAAGGCCCGCCAAATCAGCCTGGACCGAACCGTGGCGCTGAAGATGATCCAAGCGGGCGTTCTGGCCGGCCCAGCGGAGGTGAAACGGTTCCAGAGCGAGGCTGAAGCCATCGCACATCTCCAACACCCGAACATCGTAGCCGTCCACGAAATCGGCCTGTACGATGGCCAGCATTATTTCTCGATGGATTACGTCGCGGGGCGGACGCTGGCGGAAATCGTCCGCGACGGGCCGCTGCCGGTGACGCGCGCCGCGACCTACCTCAAAGCCATCGCCAGCGCGGTGCATTACGCCCATCAGCACGGCATCATCCACCCCGACCTCAAGCCGGCCAACGTGATCATCGACGAAGCCGACCAGCCGCGGATCACGGACTTCGGCCTGGCAAAACGGTTTCACGACTCCGCCTTCTCTTCTGAGCACTCCGCGCTGACGATTTCCGGCCAGATTCTCGGCTCCCCGAACTATATCCCTCCCGAACAAGCCGAACCTAAGCGCGGCACTCTCGGCCCGCCCAGCGACGTCTATGCGTTGGGCGCCATCCTGTATCATCTGATTACTGGCCGCCCGCCTTTCCAGGCCGAAACGCTCACCTCGCTCCTGCGGCAGGTCGTCGAGACGGACCCGGTTTCGCCCCGCTCGTTGAACCCGAGCATTCCAAGGGATATCGAGACGATTTGCCTGAAGTGCTTGGAAAAGGAACCCTCCCGACGCTATGCAACCGCAGAGTCGCTGGCCGACGATTTGGGGCGCTTATTGAACCAGGAGCCGGTGCTGGCCCGGCCAGTCGGCCCGGGCGGCAGGGCGGTACGCTGGTGCCGCCGGCAGCCGGTGCGGGCGGCCTTGATCGCGGCGTTGGTTGTGGCGTTAGTCGTCGGAACCACTGGGGTGCTGTGGCAATGGCAGCAGACCCGCCGCCATGCGCAAGCCGAGAGTATCCAGCGCCAAGCCGCGGTCGCCGCCGAGGCGCAAGCCGAAGTCGGCGAATATGCCGCCAGCATTGCGCTGGTGCAGGACCTCATCCAGGC
>JBJKSV010000073.1:0-7107 GCA_046703605.1 Limisphaerales bacterium | reverse complement strand
ATAGGATTGGCCTGCGGTGGTGGCGAAGGTCTGGGAGAGGGTGCCGTTGGGCGAGACCTGGCCGGGGTTAAACTGCATGCAATTGGTGCCAACGCTGGCGCGAGGGCTCAAGACCACATTGCCGGAGACGCTCCAGCCGGAATACCCGAGTTCGAAACTGCCATTGACAAGGCTAGCGGGGACAGAGACGGGCACTTCATACGAGATCTCGCCGGAGAACCCGCCCTCCACCCCATTGGTGTTGTATGCCGTGGCGGCGAAGTAGTACGTCGTCCCCTCTTGCAAACCGGAAATGGTGAGCACGGTGTTGGTGCCGGCATCGATGCGGGTCGAGTAAACCCCGCTGGTCGTGCCATAATAGATCGCGTAGCCCGCCGCCGCAGGGTCGGTGCTTGGATGCCAGCCTAGCGTGACGCTATGCGCCCACGCTCTCGCCGGCCACGCCAATGCGCACGCCAACAGGCAAAACAAACCGCCAGCCCTGCATTTCGACAACAGAATCGTGAGGATTCCGGAAGGCGAAGCTGCGGCGCGTTCCGAAGCCGGGATTGAAACCGGCCTCATGCCATGAGGATGTTTAAGTCCAGTCAACAGATGGCTGGAGCTTGCCGGAGCTCGTGCGAATTACCAGACCGTTTTCGCTCCGAGGGCTAGAAAATTCCTGGGTGGGGTTTGAGGTTCCAGTGCGCTTGACAGGTGGGTGGGAACAACCCGTGGCTGCGGATTCAGGCTGGGCTACCAACGAAGGTCGGCAACAGACCACGCGAGCATGTCCAGAGCACTCGTGGGATATCACTAGCGAACGATTCTGTAGAATCGCGCCCTGGTGAACGGAGCGGAATCCAAGAACTCGAGCGTTTGGGGGCCAGATATCTTGGCGCTCCCCAGCGGTTGCCAAAGCCTAAGGTCGCTCGAACCCTCAAGTTCATAACTCCCCTTCTCGGTCAAACGGACTTGGATCCTGAGGCCTTCGGGCGACAGCGCGATTGACAACACCTTCGCAGACGGTTCCGACGGGCGGGTGACTGCTTTAAGCTTGGGAAGCGTCTGCGTTTTTGGCGCGAGACTAACGCTCGGTCTGAGCGGAGGCCTGTGGAGGCGGTCCTGAAGTGCGTCTGTCTGCGGTCTGACGCTCACATTATCAAGCAGGAGATCGGCATCTATGCCCGATGGGGAGACATCCTGGAAGGTGAGGGTGGCGGTGCTGCCGTCCGCGGTGAAAGCAAGATTGGTCGAGATGTAGAGAGAACTGACGTCGCCGGGGCCATAGACCGTGACGGTCGTGGAAAGGAGAGTTCTGCTTCCAGACACAGTGATCTGGAGGCTCTGGGGCATGGTGGGGCCGCCCCAATCGGCGCCAACGTCGCAGGAGAGCGTATAGGCCTGGCCGCTGGTAGTGGCGAAGGTCTGGGACAGGAGGCCATCGGGTGAAATGTTGCCCGCGCTGAACTCCACGCAGTTAGTTCCGTCGCTGGCCCGGTCGGTAATCATCTGGTTGCCAGTTTCAAACCAGCCGGAATACCCCAACTCGAAGCTGCCGTTGACCAGGATCGGGGAGGCGGGCATGGGCACCTCATACGAGATCTCGCCGGAGAACCTGCCCTCCGCCCCGCTGGTATTGTATGCAGTGGCGGCAAAGTAATAAGTCGTCCCCTCTTGCAGACCCGGAATTGTCAGCACGGTGTTTGTGCCAGCGTCGATGCGAGTCGAGTAAGTCCCGCTGCTAGTGCCGTAATAGATAGCGTAGCCCACCGCCGAGGGATCCGTGCTCGGATGCCACCCCAGCGTGACACTATGCGCCCCCGTGCCCACCGACAATCCTACCCTGCACGCCAGAAGGCAACTCAAACAGCCCGCCTTACATTTGGACAACAAAACCATTGGGATCCCAAAAATGCCCAGCCCCGCCGGGTTCAGAAGCCGAACTTCGAAACCAGTGTCACTATATTCAAGTTCTCATACCGAGTCAACAATTTCTCCCCGTCCTCCCGAATTCTCATCATCCCATCCATGCCTGATACTCCGGCCCGAGACAAGATAATGCTTTTCATGGTACGAAGTCGGTGTATTTGAATCGCCACATCTGACGCCTTGGCATTTCAGAGGCCGCGCCCAAAGGCCTGACTGTCCTCTCGACGCTGGGATACCGCCGACCGTATAAGGAAAGTGCCGGTGTCTTCGAACCGTTCGCCTTGTACTGCTACTGGGCGACGGCCCGATAAAACCGCCACGTGGTGCCTGGAGGCGGGGTGTCCGAATACGTATCCTGCCCGCCTGAAGTGGTCACATTGGTCCAGTCCTGCCAGTGGACCAGGTCGCCGGAGGTCTGGAGCCTGAGCGCCTGCCCCGGCGGGCCGGAAATCGAGAGTTGGAACTGGCCATCGGGGCCTCGGCCGACCAGGGTGAGGGCCATGCTGGCGCTGCCGACGAAGTCCTGGCCGATCCAGGTAGTGGTCACGCCGCTGAACTCAAGGCCAGCCGGATTAAAGGTGTAACCGACCGCGGTAGGCGTCACCGTCCCGGACCATCCCGAGGGAACTTGGGCGTTGTAGTTGCCATTGGTGTCGGTCACGGGATTGCCCGGAAGGCCATTCATGACGATGCCAACGAGTGGCGTTCCGCTTGAGGTACGAACGCTGCCCCAGATTCCCACGGTTTCACGCATAGCGACGAAGTCCTGCCCCGCCTGGTTGGTGGTCACGTTGGTAAAGCATCGAGAGGGTGGATCGAAGTTATAACCGCTCGAAGTCGGAGTCACGGTTCCGCACCATCCCGAGGGAACTTGGGCGCTATAGTTGCCGTTGGTATCGGTCGTGGGATTACCCGGCAAGCCAATCATCACGATGCCGGCGAGTGCCGTTCCGCTTGTCGTGTGCAGGTTCCCGGAAATCGGGGCCGACGTTTCCTCGAAATTTGCCACCAGTGTCCGGTTGCCGCTCAGCGTGAAGCTGTAGCTGGCGGAACTGCTTACCACCGTTCCACCTTCCGAACTGCTCACCACCGTTGCGCCGTCGGTCCAGTTGGCAAATTGGTAACCGGAATTGGGATTGGCCGTCACCGTCACCGAACTGCCTGAGGCAAAACTGCCGCCTCCGCTCACCGTTCCACCCGCGCTGGGCGAAGCGCTCACCGCCACCGTGTAATTGACGGGGGCAATCGTCAAGCTGCTGTCTCCGGTCGTTGTCACAGTGCCTCCGTCGGGGCTACCCACGCCGCTTAGAGTGTAAGTCGCGGCTGAGCCGCTCACCGTGTAGCTCAACGTCCGCGCCGTATTATCGAAGAACGGGCCCCACTTCACCGCGTTGTTGTTGGTGTCCCATGAGCCGCCGTTGTCGATGTTCGCCGGGGTCAGCCCGCTCGGCAGGTCTTCCTCCACGGCATATACGCCGACCGAGGAGTCGGGAGTCGCCGTAATGCTGATTCCCGGGGCAGTGGTGTTGTTGTTGGAGATGCTCCGAACGAATGTGGAGGCCGCTTGCGCCGATAGGCAGGCGCCGGCCAGCGCGAGCGAGAACAACGCCGCCTTGAGACCGTGAACGTCAAGGGCTTTCATCGTAGGTTTAAGGTTCATTCCCTTGTTTATCGTTTGGTTGGTGATCAAATTCAGAGGGCGGCCTCATTGGCGAGGACCGCACCCGGTAAAATCGTGGCGCCGACGCAGCCTGCATGGCGCCGGTTTTGCTTCTCTCGTCCGTCCACTGTATGAGGCGGCCCGTGCCGGCCAGTGGCCCGTCCACCACCTGCCAAGGCCCTTGAGGGAGATGCTCTGTGCATTCAATCTGATACTGCCTCCCAACCGCACTGGGGAACCTGAACGTCAAACTGTGCCCCGAGAGTCCAGTCCGCACACCGCCCATTCTGAGCGCGGACTCCAGGTTAATAGTCGCCGCGCCCGTCGTCGGAAGGTTAAGTCCGTCGCAACTCTCCACCCCGCTCAACCGGTAATGCCCCGCAAACCCGCTCAGACCGTAGGCGAGCCTTCTGGGCGCATTGTCAAAGAACGGCCCCCACTTCACTTTCCGGTTCACCGCGTCCCACGAACCGCCCTCGGTTATCCCGTAGGGCGTCAACCCGGCAGGCAGATCCTCCTCCACCGCATAGACGCTCACGGATCGGCCCGGAGAGGCTTGAACGGAAACCGTGGCGCCCGCCACGCTTCGCACCACCGATGAACTCCCAACCACAGTGGGCTTCTGCGCGCCCGAACCGGAACCCAGGCTGGCCGCCTGCGCGTCCGCCGCGCTGGCCGTCGCCGGGCAAGGCTGCAACACCCAGCACAGCGGCGGGTCCTGGCTCTGGTCAAATCCATAACATTCGCCGTTCTTCCAGAGATAGCCCACCCGGGTCGCATAGTTGATAGGAATCGGATTGGGCGGAGTCGGCCAGGTCTCGCCCCATTTCCATGCCGCGCCATAGGCAGTCACTTCGCCGATCACAATCCGGGAGTTGAGGTCGGAGTCAGCGGGGCAGAGTTGGGCAGGATCAGAAATCTGTACGGCGCCGGAGGTGATGCTGAAGCTTGCGACGGTAAAGTCCTGGCTCACCCCGATCGGCGTCGGGTCGTTGGAAAAATTGATTGGGCTCTGCTGTCCGCCGATTCCGACAGCGACAAACGTGATCGAAAAGAGCGTGGAGCCGTCGTTCATGGTTGCCCCGGTGGCATCCAGGTCGTACCATGCCACCCTGAGAATGCCCGGGGCGCTGGGTTCAAAGGCGAAATCTCCGCTTGTCAGCCCTATCGGCCCGAAATCCCCCACCGAAGCGTATTGGACCACGTTCGTGTCCCAGGTGAGGGTAAACTGAAAGCTGGTCGCGAGGCTGAACCCGCTCACCGTGACCGGCACGGTCACGTTAGCGCCCGGACTGACTGTGGCACTGCCAATGTTAAAACCGATGTCCGCTCTCGAGATCACAGGAAAGCAAAGAGCCGCCAAAACCGCCACCCAGGCGGCTGGAAACCGCCCGCGCCCCCGTTTGCGAAAGCCCCCGTAGCGCAGACTTTCCGGTCGGTGTTCGTTATGCATGTTCGTGATCTGGAACTGGATTAAACTCAACTCACTCTTCTCTGCCTTGCGACTCATCATGGCCAAACTCTTTCCTCGGGCTGTCCTGTTGCCATTGCTTCCGTCCAGGAATTGTCCACGTCCCTCGGCTTGGTCGCTACGGAGCCTCGGCAGTCCCATGAACAGCAGGTTGCATACCAGCGATTCACTGCTGGGGGTGTCCCATGCGTCCGCGGGAACCGCAAGATACGTAATCGGAGGCAACTCCAATTCCGGCGCGTCGGCCTCCGTTACGTCAGGGGCTTTTGGTTACTCCTCGGACATTCATGGCTAGCTTTTGGACATTCCCCGCGGAGGCGCGCAACTCAGCTCTGCGCGCGTGAAAACCCGAACGGGCGAGACGCCACGGCATGGACAGGTCACCGTAAACCGCTGGAAATCAGTGGCCCTCTCAGCCTGCTGCGGGTCGAATCAGGTGGTCTGGATGGACAAGACACTTTCTAGACGAGCAGTGGGTGTTGGACAAAGTCCTTCGAGCGAGTAGCGGCGGCGTTGGACGTTTTGCGCGTTGGCCGCCGCGTACCGCGCCGTGCGGAAGAGCCAGGCGGCCAGAATCGTGTTTGGTCCAAGAGATCCCGCCTTTCGCGCCAGAATGACGAACGATGCCTGGGCGACTTCCTCGGCCAGGTCCGGGTCGCGCACCTGGCGCAGGGCCACCGAATAGACCAGGTTGAGATGGCGCGACACGAGCGTGGCGAAGGCCTCCTCGGGGTTCCGCCGAGCATATTCGCGCACCAGGGCCAGATCGTCATTCGTCATTCTGTGGGTATATGTATGCGCTTGCGTGGTCAACCGATGGGTGCAATATGGTGCCATGAAAACGAGCGTTCATCTGGACGACGCATTGGCCGCCGAGGTCAACAGGACCGTTTCACTGATCGGAGAAAAACCGGCGACAGCGCTGCGTTTGGCGATTCGGGCGGCACCGCCAGTCGTCGCCAATCGCTTCCAGGCCCCCCGGCCTGAGGGATACTTCAAGAGCTGCTACCCCCCACGCAAGGAACAGCTCGAGTTGGAAAAGGCGATGGCCAAATTCGGCGGCGGCCCCGACCGGCTCGAATGAGCGGTATAGGAGGGTCCATCAGTGGGAGATCTGGATTTGAGGCTGAGCAGTCCCACTCGACGTGAAGGGGTCCTAAAACCTTTGCACAGACGCAGACATTATAGGACAAACGACCAGCTTGACAGCCATTGGTCCGATGGCGCGCCCACGGTGCTCAACAGAGTGTTTCCGGGCGCATCCCTGCCGGGCCGGCCCGTTACGGCTGGAGCAGCGAGCCCTTGCGGACAGGATAATTCTCAGGCGCAACCATGAACTTATAGCCGCCCACGTCCGTAATATAGAAACGGCGGCGGTTCTTATCAAACCAAGCCCGCCATTCGCCGGGCGTGGCGAACCCTTGCTCGGTGTAGCGGTGCAACTCTCTCTGGGCGGCAGCTTTGAGTGAGGGATCATCGAGGAGGCCAATCAGCCGTTGGAGCGTCGCCAGCGCGCGATTGGACTTGAGGCCTAGTCGCGGGAGTTCTTCATCGACGTAGAAGACCTTGTCACGGTAAATCAACTCGATGTGGTCCTGGTAGAATTTGGCCAAGCCTTTGCCATCGTCATCGAATCTCTTGAGCAGATCGCCAGGAAACGTCCTCGTCCGGAAAGCAGGGTCCCGGATCTGGCTCAGCAGCGACGCCAGGAACACGGCGTAGCTGCGGTCGCTGGACTGAACTCGAACCAACGGGGCTCGGCCGTCGAACTTGTGGATGTAGCAGATGCAGTTAAGGAAGAACCGCCTTCCGGCCTCGGTCATCTCGGAGGGCGGCGCCGAGAAACCCCACTGAAGGAAATTCCCCTGCCGCCCAACCCCGACGGAGCCGCTTCCTTTACCGACATTGAAGCCGGGGGTCAGGACTTCGGCGTCCGGCGAATCGTCAAACCCTCCGGGAAAGGCAACCACGCCGCCGTAATCCTTGCCGGTATTCTGGATGCGCCAGACTTTGATCTTGTCCGGCAGGGCCTTGCCGCCTGGATACTGGCGATAGTTGGCCGGGG
>JBJKSV010000072.1:0-9690 GCA_046703605.1 Limisphaerales bacterium | reverse complement strand
TTAGAGCCCGCCGGCTGCTTCGTAGCGATGCGGAACGGACAGCTTGTGGGGACGGTCACCACGACTACTTATAGCCAAGCCCTGGCCTGGATCGGCATGATGCTGGTGCATCCGGGGCATCGCCGACAGGGCATTGCGACCGCCTTGATGCAGCGGGCATTGAGCCTTCTGCGGAATTCGGGTGTGCAGTGCGCGCGACTCGACGCCACCCCCGCTGGTCAACCCCTCTACGAGCGGCTGGGCTTTGTCCCGGAATGGCGGATCACACGATGGCGGCGACCGCCGGCCCCTACGCCACCTCTGCCGGAGCCTGACATGGGCACGCGGGAGATGTCAGAAGAGGATTGGCCTTCTGTTGAAAAGATCGACGCGGCTGCCTTTGGAGTGCCTCGCCCGAGATTGCTGCGCCTCCTGGTGGCCGGCAGTTGTGCCGCGCTCGTCTGGCCTGCCCAAGGTCAAATCAAGGGTTGGGGCTTGTTGCGTCCGGGGGCGGAAAGCCGGTACATCGGTCCGCTGGTTTGCTCCGAGCCAACAGCGGCAATCTGCCTGGCCGAGCGTCTGCTGCTTGCGGCAGGCGAGTTTTCGGTCATTTGGGATGCACCGGAGCAGAATGAAGCCGCCGAAGCGGCGGCCAGACGACTCGGTTTTGCGCCGCTTCGGACTCTGACACGAATGTGCCTCGGAACTGGCGTCCCGGCAGCCGTTCCGCAGGCCATAGCGGCCATCGCGGACCCCGCCGTGGGGTAAATCGCAATCGCGCAGGTGGTGATAGGAGCGCGGACGCCTTCGTCCGCGACCGCAGCTTTCTGGAGAGGCGGACGAGGGCGTCCGCGCTCCTATCACCACCTGGGCGGTTACACGCGGACATGAACTTCCTCGCCCCGGCAGCCTTTGCGTTTGCGGCCTCCATCCCGGTGGTCATCCTGTTTTACCTGCTCAAGCGCAAGCGGGTGGTCAGGCTGGTTCCGAGCACTTTGCTTTGGCAGAGGTTTCTGGCCGAGACACAGGCGAGCGCGCCGTTCCAAAAGCTGCGCAAGAACTGGCTCCTGTTCTTGCAGATCTTCCTGCTGCTGCTGGCCGTCCTGGCGCTGTCCCGTCCCTACTTCGCCGCCAAGATGAAGCCGGCGCATTTGCGAGTGGTCATCCTGGATGCCTCGGCCTCGATGGAGGCCACGGATGTAAAGCCCTCGCGCTTCGAGGCTGCTCGCGCCGAGGCCTTGAAATGGGTCGATGCGCTTTCCGGCAACGACCAGATGGTCGTGCTCCTGGCCGGGGCGAACACCGTGGTCAAACAGTCGGCCACGAGCGAGAAGGCGGCGTTGCGGCGGGCGCTGCAATCGTGCGTCTGCTCCGATTCGCCCACACGGCTCGTCCCGGCCCTTCGCATGGCGCAGTCGCTCGTGCGCGACCAGCGCAATGCCGAGATTCATCTGTTCAGCGACGGGGCCGTGCCGGATTTGAGCCAATTCGAAAACGCGGGGTTGCCGCTGATTTTTCACCAGGTCGGCACAGGCGCCGACAACCTGGGCATTACGGCGTTGGATGTTCGCTCCAACCCGGAAGATCGGAAACAACGGGCCATTTACGCCAGCGTTGAGAACTTTTCGACCAACAGCCAGCAAACCGAACTGGAGTTGCTGTTCAATGGCCAGTTCCAACAGACCCGCGCCTTGAGCATCCCTCCCGGTCAGACTTCGCCGCAGGTGTTTCTGGCCTCGCAATCGAGCGATGGGGTCTTCACCGTCCGCCTCACCGGCAAGGATGAGTTGGCGGCGGATGACCAGGCCTCCGTCGTCAGCCTGCTGCCTAAGCCCGTCAATGTCCTGCTGGTGACCCGTGGCAATCACCTCTTGGAAAGGGCGTTGCGGGCTGATACCAGCGTCCGGCTCTCGGTGGCAACGGACCTGACCGATAGCGGCGCCGGCTTTGATTTTGTCGTCCTCGATGGAGTTACGCCCACGGTCTGGCCCAAAGGCAACGTGATGGCGATTCATGTCGTGAACACGAATTGGCTCCAGGATGTCATCCATCTGGAAGCACCGCCGGTGGTGGATTGGAAGGTCACGCACCCGCTCTTGCGCTACGTGAACTTCGACGATTTCGAGATAGCGCGGAGCCTGGCGGCCAAACCTCCCAGTTGGGCGCTGTCCATCGCCGAGGCGCCGCAGGCCTCGCTCATCCTGGCGGGCGACCTCGGACGCCAGCGCATCCTCTGGATCGGCTTCGATCTCCTGGAGAGCAACTGGCCACTTCGCCGCTCGTTCCCAATCTTCATTGTCAATGCGGTCGATTGGCTCAACCCCGCTAATACGGCGGGCAACCAGTTGTTGGTCAAGGCAGGCGAGCCATTTCGATTTGCCCTGACTGAGCCGGTGAGCCGCGGGACGGTAACGCTGCCTGGTGGACAGATGGAGTCGATTTAAGTCGATACGAATTCAAGCGAGTTCATATTCGGCGATACGCAAAAGGAGGGGACCTATCGGCTGCGTTTGGGCACCAATGACCTGTCCTTTTGCGTCGATTTGCTCGATGCAGCCGAAAGCAATATCAAGCCGCGAACGGAACTCCATTTGGGCCGGTACGCCGCCGTGCCTGCTACCGCAGTGCAGCGTGCCAACATGGAATTGTGGCGAAGCATCGCCGGGGCCGGTTTGCTGGTGCTGCTCGTCGAGTGGTGGTTTTATCACAGAAGAACGGTATGAGACTTGGATTTTGGTTGTTCGATGTTCGACGCCAGATGGTGGATGGTGGATGGTGGATGGTGGATGTTCCATGTCCGACGTTGGGTGTTCGATATTGGATGTTGAAGGTTGGGTGCTGGTTCCTTGGCGCCGTCTTTCGCCTCTGCTCGTCCGCGAGCCGGATCCTCCCCTTCCTACTTTGCGCCGGCTCCATGGTAGTACTCTTCACGGGATGTGGCGAATCCCATCCCGCAATCGTGGTCTATTGCGCGCAGGATCAGGAGTATGCCGAGCCGATCTTCAAGGACTTCGAAAAAGAGACCGGCATCCAGGTGCGCGCGCTCTATGACGACGAAGCGGTCAAGACTGTAGGCATCGCCAACCGTTTAGTCGCGGAGCGAGCGCATCCTCATTGCGCCGTGTTTTGGGGGAACGAGGAGATGCGCACACGGCAACTGGCGGCCGAAGACGTTTTTCGAGCCACGAATGGTTGGGTCGCGTTCGGCTACCGAAGCCGGCGGCTGGTGATTAACACGAATCGGCTCTCGCTGGCCAAAGCGCCCCATTCGCTTCTTGAGCTGACCAACGCGATTTGGCGCGGCAAGGTGGCCATGGCCTATCCGCAGTTTGGCACGACCTCGACCCAGTTCCACGCCTTGCGCCAACTGTGGGGAGATGCGAAGTGGCAGGCCTGGTGCCGGGGCCTGGTCGCGAACCACGTCATTGTGGTCGATGGCAATTCGGTGGTGGTCAAGGTCGTGGGCAGCGGCGAGGCCTGGATCGGAATGACCGACTCGGATGACATCGCCGGCGGCCAGCGGGAGGGCATGCCGGTTGCCGCCCTGCCGATGAGTTCGGAGACCTTGCTCATCCCGAATACGGTTGGGGTGGTGCGGGGCGCGCCGGCGGACGCGCAAAAACTATTTGATTACCTCCAGCAACCGCAGGTGGTCGGCCGCTTGATAGCGGCCTCGGCCTTGGAGGGCCTTTCGACCAGCACGGTCTCCACCCCGACCCTGCGCGTGGACTGGAATGCCTTGCTCCGCGAGATGAAACCTACCACGTCCGAGCTCAACAAGATCTTCCTGCGGTGAACTGGTTGTTGCTCAGAAACAGCCTCGTGGTTTCCGGCCTGACGACGCTGGTGGCCTGCGGCTTCGGGGTGGCGGCGGCGCTGTGGGTGGCGGGCCTCGGTCCGCGCTTGCGAAACACGGTGCTCGCCGTCGCGGTCATCGCCCTGGCCGTGCCTCCGTTTCTGGCGACCAATTGTTGGCTGGACTTGCTCGGGCCCAATGGACTCTGGCGGCGCTGGCTGCCGCTTGACGTCGTCTCGGTCGCGGGGACAGTTTGGATTTTGAGCCTGCTCTTATGGCCGATCCCGATGCTGGCGCTCTGGAGCGCGTGGCAGCGGATCGAGCCAAGCCATCTCGAAAGCGATATGGCGGTGACCGGCTGGCCGCTGATCCGGGTTCTGCTCCTGCCACTGGCCTGTCTGGCCCTGGGCGAGGCGGCCGTGCTCACGTTTGTTCTCGCCCTCAACAATTTTGATGTTCCCTCGATCCTGCAGGTCAAGGTCTTTCCGGCGGAGATGTGGGTGGTGTTCAACACCACGTTCAACACCCTGGGCGCGCTGCGCCTGAGCTGGCCCCTGATCGCCGGCCCCTTGCTCCTGCTCCTCTGGTTTTCGCGCCGACCGCTGCCCTGGCCGCGGCTCGAGGGCCGGGTCTCGGCAAAGCTCCTCCGTCAGCAATTGGGGCGAGGCTGGTTTTGGGGCTGCGGCTTGCTGACCCTCGGGGTTAGGTTTTTTGCGGTGCGAGCGCCGCTGTATCAGTTGGCCTCCGCCAAGCGGACGTGGACCGAGCTGCCGGGGGCGTTTGCCGCGGGAGTGGATGATGTATGGCGCTCGGCCTGGTTTGCCGCTGTGTCCGCGGCGCTCATCGTCGGGATAGGACTGGCGGTAGCGGAGTGGAACATGGATCTGCGGGATGGGTCTCGGGCGCCGCGGCCATGGACACGGGTCGTGGGCTGGGTGTTGTGGCTGACGTTTCTAACACCCGGTGTATTGCTGGGCATCGGGTTGATCCTCCTGCTGAACCGCTCCTGGCTTTTCCTGTTCTATGAGAGCGTCGGCATCGTGATCCTGGCCTTTACACTGCGATACCTCGCCTTTGGCTGGCACGCCGCCGCTCACGCGTTGGGCGGCACGGACGCGGACCTGACTGATGCGGCGACGCTGGAGGGCGCGAACCGCTGGCAAATGCTGCGCCACGTTCACTGGCCGCAGATTTCCACGCAGGTCGCCGCGGCTTGGTACATTGTCTATCTGCTCTGCCTTTGGGACGTCGGGTCGATGATTCTCGTCGTGCCGCCGGGAGGCGAGACGCTGGCCTTGAGAGTCTTTAATATGCTGCATTACGGCCACAACGCCCAGGTCAACGCCCTCTGCCTCCTCCTGCTAGGATTGGCGGTTGCGCCGCTGCTGGTGTGGATGGGAGGGCGGTTTGTGCGAGGCGGGATCAAGGCGCTCAGGTCTCGCGCCGAAAAGCGGCGTGCGCGGCACGGGCGAAGTGGTCTGCGGCGCGCCCATCGGCATTTTTCATTAGGCATTGGGCATTTACCATTATGCATTGGCAATGCCCAATGCCTAATGCTCAATACTCAATGCTCAATGGGATGGGAAAAGATGCCTGAGGTCTGCAAGGCTGGAGCCTGTCCTGAAGCTGTAGGAGACGAGGTAACGAGTCTCTGTTCGGCTCCAAAAGGCCCAATAGCTCAGAGACTCGTTACCTCGTCTCCTACAATCGGTACGGGCCTGATGGGACAGGCTCCAGTTGGCAAATTGCATGCTGTCCTTCTCTCAGCCTGCCTCCTGGCACTCCTGGCCGGTTGCTCGCCCAAACTGCCCTCGAACGAAGCCCCCCTCCACAGCAAGATCTTCAGCGCCGTCCAGGTCATCGGGTCGCGCGGGGTTGGGGTGGGCCAGTTCAACAAGCCCAAATCGGTGGCCGTGGATAGGCAGGACAACCTCTATGTCGTCGATATGACCGGGCGCGTGCAGAAGTTCTCCTCGAAGGGCGTTTATCTAATGTCGTGGCAGATGCCGGAGTTGACTCGAGGCCGGCCCAAGGGGATGTGCCGGGATTACAACGGCAACATCGTCGTAGTGGAACCGCATTACCAACGCATCAACCACTTCACGACCAACGGCGTGCTGGTGGCTCAATGGGGCCAGCAAGGCACCAATCCCGGTGAGTTCTACATGCCCCGCGCCGCGGCGGTCAACTCCCATAACGAAATGTATGTGAGCGAATACGGACTGGTGGAACGGGTCCAGCGATTCAGCCTGGGCACTGGGCCGGTCGCCAGGCCCCAGCCCCAGGCGCAATTGGCATCGGTGGGGCTTGCCAAGGCCGCCATACCTTCGAAGCCGGCGCGCTTCATGCCCCGCTTGATCAATGTCTTTGGCCGCCCCGGCACCGGCCCGGGCGAGTTCAACCGCGTCGAAGGGCTGTGTGTGGACAGCCATGACAACGTTTATGTGGCCGACTCCTGCAACCACCGAATCCAAGTCTTTACACGCGAAGGCAAATTCCTGCGGATGTATGGCAAGGCTGGCGAGGGCCTGGGTGAGTTCAGCTACCCTTACGATATTCGCGTGGACAAAACCGGCCTCCAGTTCGTCTGCGAATTCGGCAACAGCCGCATCCAGGTGTTTGACGCCCACGACCGCCCCATCGAGATCATCGGCGGCCCGGGCGCCGAACCGGGCCAGTTCAACGACCCGTGGAGCTTGGCGCTTGATTCGGAAGGCGATCTTTATGTTGCCGACTCGCTCAACCACCGGGTGCAGAAGCTCATCCGAAGAAAATGAGGTTCCAATTCACACATCCCTACTATCTGCTGCTGTTCATCCCGGCGCTGGCGTGGGTGTTTTGGTTTGCCTGGAAGAGCGATGTCCAAATTAGTTCCTGGCGCCGCTGGACGGCTTTGGGTGTCCGGGTGGTCGTGTTGGCAGCCATTATTTTCGCCATTGCCGGATTGCAGTTGTTGCGGCCGCTGGAGGGGATGAACGTCTTTTTCGTCCTGGACCGTTCCGAGAGCATTCCCGCTCCCCAGGAGGAAGCGGCCAAGGCCTATATCAACAGCATTTCCAAGCTGAAGAAGCATGGGGATCAGGTCGGCATCATCGTTTTTGGAACTGAAGCCAGCATCGAGTCCACCCCCAATCCGCTGGTCGATGTGCAGAAGATCCAAGCCGTCGTTGGGAGAGACCGCACCGACATCGCCGCGGCAATTCGGCTCGGCACGGCCGCTTTTCCCGAATCGGGACAGAAGCGCCTGGTGCTGATGACGGATGGGAATGAGAACGTCGGCAACGCCTTGAATGCGGTTGCCGCGGCAAAGCCCTTGGGCGTGACCGTCGATGTCATTCCCATGGGCGTCGTCCGGGCCAACGATGTGTCTGTGGAAAAGCTCCAGATTCCATCCACGTTGAAAAAGGGGCAGACGTTCGACGTAAAAATCTTTGTCCATTCCGACCGGGCAACACCGGCGACTGTCCGCCTCTATAGGAACGAGGAATTTCTCGGCCAGCAAAGAGTCGATTTGGCGGCGGGCAAGAATCTCTTTACGTTCCCGCAGACGTTGCCGGAGCAGGGCTTCTACAGCTATGATGTGCAGGTCGATGCGCAGGGCGACCCCGTGCCCCAAAACAATCGCGCCTCCAGTTTCGCCACCGTCCACGGCCAGCCTCGAGTCCTGATTGTCTCGTCCGACCCCGCCCAGGACAAGCCACTGGCCGCGGCTTTGGAGTCGTCGCGCTTGGAGACCAGCCTGGTGGGCGTGAACAAGTTCCCCGGCACGCTCGCCGAGATGCAGAGTTACGACGCGATTTTTATCAGCAACATCTCTGCGGGGGATCTGGGGACCGACCGGATGAAGCTCCTCGAAAGCGCCGTGCGTGACTTCGGCGTGGGCCTGGTCTGCGTTGGAGGCGACCAAACCTACGCCGCCGGCGGTTACCGCGGAACGCCGCTGGAGGAAACCCTCCCGGTCAG
Source organism: Limisphaerales bacterium (assembly GCA_046703605.1). Taxonomy (GTDB): domain Bacteria; phylum Verrucomicrobiota; class Verrucomicrobiia; order Limisphaerales; family UBA8199; genus JAJYHY01. The sequence goes on along the minus strand of JBJKSV010000072.1, from coordinate 1,952 downwards.
CATGGAGTTGAACAGCAAAAAGGTGCTCCCCAGCGGGGCGGTTGTCCTCATCATGCACGGCATGGAGTTCAATAATGGCAACCAGGTCGCGCGCGATTGCGCCCAGGGCGTTTTGGCCTCGCTTGGCCCCCAGGACGAAATGGGGGTGCTGCTCTGGGATGGAACGGAGCGGTGGCTCTTCCCGCTGCAGAAGGTCGGGAACAAGCAAGCCCTGGCCCAGCAAATCGCCGGGATGAACCAAGGCGACCTGATGAGTTTCCAGGGCATTTTGGAGAAGGCGCACCAAGCCCTGAACAAATCCACTGCCAATCTCAAACACATCATCGTGTTCAGCGACGGCGACCCCGGCCCGCCCACGCAACAACTGATGAACTCGATTGTGGCCGATCGTATCACGGTGAGCACCATTTTGATTTCAGGTCATGTCGGCCCGGAGACCATGATCTGGATGGCGGAGCAGGGCAAGGGCCGTTTCTATAACGTGACCTCCCCATCGGAGTTGCCGCAGGTCTTCATCAAGGAAGCCGCCGTCATCCTGAAGTCCGCTATTTATGAAGAACCCTTCAAACCGCAGTTGCGCTCCCCCAGCGAGGTCGTGCGCGGCATCGGCGCGGCGGAGTATCCAATGCTCCTGGGCTATGTCGCAACCACGCCCAAAGCCCGCGCCGAGACTCCGCTCTGGACGCCCAAAGGGGACCCGCTCCTGGCCAATTGGAATTTTGGCCTGGGCCGCGCCGTCGCGTTTACCTCGGACGCGAAGGCCCGGTGGGCCAAGATGTGGTTGAGGTGGGGGAAATACCGCCAGTTCTGGTCGCAGATCGCTCAATGGAGCCTGCGCCGGCTCGATAACGAAGACCTGACGACGGAGGTCTCCATGGAAAATGGGCAGGGGGTGATCAGCATCGACGCGCTCGATGCCCAAGGCAACTATCGCAATTTCCTGAACCTCTCGGGAAACGTGGTCAGCCCCAAAGGCCAGCGCCAAACCGTTCACCTGGAGCAAACCGGCCCCGGCCACTATGAAGGCCATTTCCAGACCAAGGATGTTGGCGCCTACCTGCTAAACATCATGGACATGAAGAATGGGAAAGTGCGCGGCTCTGAAGTCGTCGGCGCCAGCATCAATTACTCCCCGGAGTTTGCCGATGCGGGTCCCAATGCCAACCTCCTCCGGCGCATCGCCGAGGTCGGCGAAGGCAAGGTCCTCGACCCGGATGTTCCATCCATCAACCCATTCAATCAGGATCGCCGGAAGACATTTCAGCCTCGCGATATTTGGGAATGGCTCCTGAAGTTCGCCATCATCCTGTTCATCCTCGATGTCGGTGTGCGCCGCATCCAGATCGACCGCGCGGAGTGGCTTCGCGCCGTCCGGTTCCTGGAGCGGTGGCTCCTTTTCTGGCGGGGCGCGGTGCGCCCCGCGGAGGCGGAGGAATCGCTGGCGGTTTTGCTCGCACGCCGCGCAAGCGTCCGCGCGCAACGCCCCGCGCCTTCGGCCGTCTCCGGGCCAAGACCGGACTTGTTTCAGCCACAAAGCCCCGAGGCTTTGCCCTTGCCGGGCTGCGGCCTCGCACAACCCGAAACGCCGCCCGCCTCTCCGCAGCCGCGGGAAACGCCTCCGTCCGAACAGCCTGCCAGCACCACCAGTCGTTTGCTGGAGGCCAAACGCCGCGCCCAAAAACGTGGAAAGGGCGGCGGGCCGTAGGATCACGGGTGCAGCCCGAGGGTGCCCCGGAGTTTTGACACCTTGGCTTCCATTAACACCGTCGGCTTTAGCCCGGTGAATCGCCCGGTGCGTCGGGACGGGCTAACTGTTTCAATAGTTTGTCCGGGCGGATCTGCTCGATGAGAGAAAAACTGTTTTAATCAACCATACATGAGCGCAGTCGTTCACGAGGGTAGTACAGCCGCCATTTGGAGGCGCCCGATTGAACCGGAAAAGGGATGTCTTC
>JBJKSV010000071.1:0-2793 GCA_046703605.1 Limisphaerales bacterium | reverse complement strand
ATGAGTTGCCCAAATGCATTCGAGGGCTGATTTTATCATCGCTGCTCTGGTGGCTTTGCCCCCGGCTGCAATGCAACGAGCGAAAGGACTGTTTTATGATTGGAGTGGGCCTGATTATCTTGCTGGTAGTCGTTATTGTACCGGTTTTCGTGATCCTGATGTGGGGGGTTAGCGGCTACAATCGGCTGGTGGGGTTGCGCAATCGTTACAAGAATGCTTACGCCCAGATCGATGTGCAGCTCAAACGCCGCTACGACTTGATCCCGAACCTGGTCGAGACTGCCAAGGGCTATCTCAAGCACGAGCGCGGCACGCTTGACGAAGTGGTCGCCGCGCGGAGTGCGGCCGCCAGCGCCAGTGTGCGGGCGGCCCAAGCTCCGGGCGACGCCGCGGCTATGAAGGAGTTGTCCGGCGCTGAGACGGCGCTGAGCGGCACGCTGGGCCGGCTCTTCGCCGTGGCCGAGGCCTACCCGGACTTGAAAGCGAATACAACGATGTTGAGCCTTATGGAGGAGTTGACCTCGACGGAGAATAAGGTCGCTTTCGCCCGGCAGGCCTACAATGACGCCGTGATGAGCTATAACACCACCCGGCAGCGGTTTCCCACCAACATGATTGCCGGGACATTCAACTTTGGGCCGGCGGAGATGTTTGTCATCGAAAAACCCGAGGAGAAGCAGGCGCCCAAGGTCTCGTTCAATTGATCGGCGAACTCCGCAATGGACTTTTTCGAGCGACAAGACCAGGCCCGGCGCAACACGAAGTGGCTGGTGGTTTATTTTGCGTTGGGGGTTGGGACGCTGATCGTGATTCTATACGCGGCGGCGTGGCTGATCTTTGTCGGGACCACCTCGCGGCATCGCTCATATTCCTATTATGATGAGCAAACCCAGGCGCCGGTCCGGCTCTGGGACCCGCAGCTTTTTTCGGGTGTGGCCATCTGCACGCTGGCGGTCATTGGGCTGGGCAGCCTCTTCAAGACGATGGAATTGTCGCAGGGGGGCAAGGCGGTGGCGGATATGCTGGGCGGGCGTCCCGTCAGCCCCACCACCAGCGACCCAGACGAGCGGAGGCTGCTGGATGTCGTGGAAGAGATGGCCCTGGCTTCCGGGGTGCCGGTGCCGCAGGTCTATGTGTTGCCGCAGGAGCGCGGCATCAACGCGTTTGCGGCCGGCCACTCGACCAGCGACGCCGTGATTGCGGTGACGCAAGGGAGCATGAAGCTGTTGAACCGGGACGAACTGCAAGGCGTTGTCGGCCACGAGTTCAGCCATATCCTCAATGGCGACATGCGGATGAACCTGCGGTTGATCGGCATTCTCTTTGGGCTGGTTTGCCTGGCGGTGATTGGGCGTATCCTTTTATACACCGGATACATGGGCGGCGGGCGGCGCAGCGGCCGGGACAACGGCAACGCGTTGCCAATATTTGGACTGGCATTGTTGGCGATCGGGGGGATAGGGGTGTTCTTTGGCCGCCTGATTCAGGCGGCGGTGAGCCGGCAACGCGAAGCATTGGCCGACGCGTCCTCGGTGCAGTTTACCCGCAACCCGGCCGGGTTGGCGGGAGCGCTCAAGAAGATTGGCGGCTTGAGCTATGGCTCGAAGCTGGACGCGCCCCATGCTGCCGAAGCGAGCCATATCTTTTTCGGCAACGACAGGGGCGAATCTTCGTTTCACTGGCTCGCCACCCATCCGCCGCTCCTCGAGCGCATCCGTGCGCTCGAACCGGACTTCGATGGCAAGTTTCCATCCGTCAGTGCCGCCCCGTTGGAAACGGCTGCCCCCGCCAGACGCCGTCTTGCACAGGCCGGACCGTTTCCTTTCCCCTTCCCGTTCCCTGGCCAAGCACCAGGGCAAGCGACCCTGGCGGGGCTGGCCGCTCCGCCGAATATTCTCGCGCATTCGGTCGTGGCGGGCGCCGGCACGCCCACCCCGGCGCACATCGAGTATGCGGCGCAATTGCGCGACGCCATCCCGCCTGAGCTGCAGACGGCTGCGCGCGAACCCCTCGGAGCTAGCGCCCTGGTCTATGCCCTTCTGCTGGGCGACGATGAGACCGTCCAGAGCAAGCACCTCAAAGGACTTGCTGCCGCCACCTCTGCCGCGGTCTGCCAGGAGACGTTGCGGATGGTGCCGCAAATCGCCGCCATCTCAACCCGCGCCAAGCTCCCTTTGCTCGAGTTGGCGTTGCCTGGCCTGCGGCACCTTTCCCCCACGCAGTTCCAACAGTTCCGCACCACCATCAAAGCGCTGATTGAGGCCAATGGCGACATAGACCTCTTTGAGTATGTCGTCCAGAAGATGGTCGTGCGGCATTTGGAACCGCATTTCGTCCAGATGCGCAAGCCCGCCGTCCAGTACTACGCCCTCAAGCCACTGGCCCCGGATTGTGCGGTGCTGCTCACCGCGCTGGCTCACCTCGGCCAGCAGGAACCAGCCAAAATGCAAGCCGCTTTTGAGCAAGGGGCCCAAGGAATCAACTCCGCGGCCCAGGTCAGATTGAGCCTGCTGCCGGAGGAGCAATGCGAGTTGGCGCAAGTGGATTCGGCGCTCACCCGGCTGGCTCAGGCCGCCCCGCAGATCAAAAAGCAGGTGCTTGACGCCTGTGCCCGGACCGTGACCGCCGACGGCGCCATTCAGGAATCGGAGGCGGAGTTGCTGCGGGCCATCGCCGACACACTGGATTGCCCGCTGCCACCCTTTATTGGCGGGGTGTAGGGTTCAGTTGACGGCCAGTGGCAAAGTCTGCGTAAACCGCTGTAGGAGAGGACGTAAGGAGTCTCTGATCAGA
>JBJKSV010000070.1:0-6420 GCA_046703605.1 Limisphaerales bacterium | reverse complement strand
GGCCCAGACCGCCGAATTGGTTCCGGGTCTCAAGCGCGAAGGGCTGATCGGAGCGGTCCGTTACTATGACGCCCTGACGAATGACGCGCGCCTGGTCATCGACACGTTGAAATCCGCGGCCCGCCATGGCGCCACGACCCTCAATTACTGCGCCTTCACGCATGCCAACCGCCAAGCGGGTCTTTGGCAGTGCGTGATAGAGAACCGCCTCACGGGCCAAGTCCTCACCGTTCGAGCGCGCGCCCTGATCAATGCCACCGGACCGTGGGCTGAGGGCTTCCTGCGCAGCAGCGTTAAACTGCGGCTGACCAAAGGGGTACATCTCGTGGTTGAACAACGCCGCTTGCCAGTGCCCCAAGCCGTGGTGCTGACCGAGGGCAAACGGCTCCTTTTCCTGCTTCCGGGGGGTGAGCGTGTCATCATCGGCACCACCGACACCGACTATCACGGCGCGCCGGAGGACGCCCATGCCGAACCAGAAGATGTCGCCTACCTGCTGAGAACAGTGAACAGCTTCTTCCCTGAAATCGCCCTCACAGAAGATGACCTCGTCAGCGCATGGGCCGGTGTTCGCCCCTTGATAGCCAATCCTGGCAGTTCCCCTTCGGACCTATCGCGGTCGCACCAGATTCTCCAACCGGAGCCAGGCTGGTGGGACGTTGCCGGAGGCAAACTCACCACCTACCGCCTCATGGCGGAGCAGACAGTCGATCAGGTCGTGAGTTATCTCGGCCGCCGGGCCCTGCCATGCCGCACGGCTCTGGAACCGCTGTTGGACACACCGCAACCTCCGCCCGTTCCAGATAGCCTCTCCGGCGCTTCAGTTCAAAACCAGGGCGCCAGTGGCATCCTGCCTCCGCCTCTGACTCCGGCGCTGGTTGAACAATTCATCGCCGATGAATGGGCTGTTCATCTCGAGGATGTTATGCTCCGCCGTGCTGGTTGGTCCTTTTACTGTCCTGCGACGGAGGGCCTTGCCAGGCAGGTGGCCGGGTGGATGGCGGGCGTTTTGGGTTGGACGCCCGAGGTCCTGGCGCGGGAGATGAAGCGGTGTCAGCAGGCCCTCGGCCCTGCCGCCACAAAGCGAAATGCGCTTTGAAGACACAAAGAGATCAGGCGCTCCCGCAAGCGGGATTAGAATTCGTCGCCAACGATTGCTTCCGCTATCATTTGCATGCTATAATCAACGGCATGCGGTCGCGCGGAACAATCCTGGTCTGGGCTATTATGGCCCTGGCGGGTGGCTGGCAGGGGGTCGCCCTTGCGGGGGGGCCGGCGCAGAACCCATATCAAGCAATTCTGGAGCGCAACGTCTTTGGCCTGAGAACCCCGCCCCCTCCCCCGCCGCCCAAGCCGCCGCCCCCTCCTCCGAAAATCTATCTTACCGGCATCACGACCATCCTCGGGGACAAGCTTGCGCTTATGGAGGCCATGTCAGTCCCAAAGCCAGGCCAGCCCTCCAGGGAAATCCCGCTCATGCTCGCCGAAGGACAAAGGCAAGATCAAATCCAGGTCCTCAAAATTGACACCAAAGCCCGAAAAGTGGAGGTCAACGACCGCGGCACTCGCGTGACGCTCACCTTCGATAAGAACAGCCCTCCCAATGCCTTCCGAGGGAGAAACCTGCTCCCGCGGCGGCCCGGCCTGCTCCTGCCCCGATTCCGCTATCCCTCCAGATACGTCTATCGCCCCCCACCCAACCCACCCTCCTATTTCCATCGGCCGATATGAAATCCAGGTGGTTGTCAGGGATCATTCTGTCGGGCCAGCGACCGGGAGAATCTTGAGAAAACACGCCAACGCTATCAGGACCTCCTGGCCGCCCTGAAGCGCGCCGAACAGAGCATGGACCCCGTTCTGACCCGCCTGCATGACCAGGTGCTCTATCTCAAACACAACCTGAATGCCGAGGCCATCGCCTCACTCAAGGGTGAAAGCACCAATATCCAGGCCGAAATCGCGGCGCTCCTGCTCGACATGAACGCAGCCATTGCCCGGGCCAACAACTTCATCAAGACCCTGCACTAAATCAGGGCCCGAGTCGCACCCGGAAAAAGCGCGGCGCATCGGCCACCGGTGCGGGGTCGATAAAATCGAACGGCAGAGTGGCGGGATGGTTTGTCTGCACCGCGCTCCAGTTTGCCAGGTCCTCCGAAACCTCAAGGATGTAATCCGGGCCGGCTGGGCCGTTGACCGTGAATCGGTATTGGCCGTTGGTTGCCTCTGAGGAACCCAGGAGCACAGATTCGAGCGCATTCACGACGATCGCGCAGGCCCGGGTGTCACTGACCGGAGGTGTGCTGTCGTCCGTCACGCTTACTTCAACGCGGTTGGTCGTGCCCGCACTCTGTAGCGGCGGACGCCAGGTGAAGACGCCGGTGTGCGTGTCCAGCTCGGCTCCCGCGGGCGCCGCAACGAGCTCGAAGGTGAGTTTCCGGGCAGGATCGTTGTCGGTCGCCGAGCAGGTGAACAGGACGATCTGGCCAGCGCTGACCCGGTAATCCTCGAGGGGGCTCAAAGCAGGCGCTGAGACCACTACAACAAAGCTGTTCGAGGCGCTGAGCGGCGGGTCGCCGTCGTCCGTGACGATTGTGGCCAGTGTGTTGGTGCTCGGAGCCTGTGTCCTGGCCGGTGTCCAATGCACAACACCATTGCCGTCGATGGTGGCGCCGGCCGGCGGATTAGCCAGTTCATAACTCAGACGATTGGCCGGAATATCGGAGTCCCCGGCAGCATTCGTAATGATCAGCTCCGATAGCGCGCTGACTGTCTGTTGCGGCACGATGGACAGGCGGGGCGCCGAGTTTTGTTCCAGCACAACCACCGTGAACTGGTTGGTCGCGCTCAGCGGCGGGTTTCCATCGTCGGTGGCCACTGTGGTGACCACATCGGTGCTTGGGCCTTGCGCTTCGGTCGGCCTCCAGCGAATTATGCCCGCGGAGTCGATGGTCATTCCCGGAGGCGGGCCGAGCAGTTCGTAGGTGATGGCGGCGTTGGGACTCTCGCCATCCACTGCTGTATTGGTCACCACGAGCTCGTCCAATTCGGAGATCGTCTGGTCTGGCTGCGAGGGTAAAGAGGGCGGCTGATTGACCGGCAGCGCCGGGCCCACTCGCAGCTTCGCCTGCCGACTGGTGGACTCCCCGATTGCGTTCGCAACGTCCAGTGCGTAATTCCCTGAGTCGGAGACCTGGGCGCTCTGGATCGCATAGGTGTCGCCGGTCGCTCCCGGTATGGCCTTCCCATTGAACTGCCATTGGTAGGTCATCGACTGCATGCCAACCGCCTTGGCGGTAAAGCTCACCTCCGCGCCAGGGTCAACCGAGCGGTCCTTCGGCTGGACGGTTACATGCGGCGCCCCGTCACGCAGCAGCGCCAAGCTGAAGTACCTGCCCGCCGCAATCGCCACCACGTTCGCCAGGTTCGGCGGTTGCGCCACGTTCCCTATCACTTGCCCCCACGCGACCACCCTCCCGTCCGTCTTCAGGGCGAGGCAATGTTCATCCCCCGCCGCAATAGCCACGACGTTCGATAACCCGGGCGGCACGGCAAACGAGTGCAGCAGACTGTCACCCCAGGTGACCACCGTCCCGTCGGCGCGCAGGGCCATGCTGAAGCCGAACCCCGCGGCAATGGCGATGGCATGTTTTAAATCCGCGGGCACAAAGACCGGAATGTCGCCTCGGTTTGAGTCCCAGCCATAGTTGCCCCACTCCTCCACCGTTCCATCGGCCATCAGCAACAGGTCGTGAGTCCCGCCCGTTGCCACGGCGGTCACATTCGACAGCCCGGGAGGAACATTCGTCTCAGGACCCCAGCTAACTACCGTCCCATCGGCTTTCAAAGCCAGGCAGTGAGTGGAATCGGCCGCCACGCTCACCACGTTTGCCAGGCCCGGCGGCACCGCCAGAGCGCTGTTCGTGTTATCTCCCCACTTTATCACCGTGCCATCCGCCCTCACGGCAAGGCTGAACGCTCCATCCGCCGCCACGGCAACCGCATCGTTGAGTCCGGCAGGAATGTCGATCTGTCCGTCTCGGTCGTCTCCCCAACCAACCACGGTGCCGTCCGCGCGCAGGGCCAGCGCGTGGATATCGCCGCCTGAAAGCGCCACGATGTTGGTCGCGCTCGACGGCACATCGAACACCCCGAAAGGCGACATCCCCCAGCCCACAATCCCCGCCACCGAGAGCACGGCATTGCTGCTGGTCAGCCATCCGCACGCGTTATGCACCACGACATTGTAAATGCCCGCCTGCCATGGCTGCGCATTGCTCAGATACAGCGACGAGTCGGTCTCACCGGGCAGGTTCGTCCCCATGAACTGCCATTGGTACTCAATGGGCGCGGTGCTGTCGGCGACCACACTCAATGTCACGTCCCGGCCAATGCCGACCGAAACGCTCTTGGGCTGAGACACTATCTCCAGGGCCAGCGGAATCTCGGCGACCCCGTTGAGTTGCACCCAATCCGCCTCCTCCGCCCATTCGCCCTGGCCGAATTTCCAGAGCGGGTCAGGTTTGCACATCTTGATTCGGCCCGCCCCGTAATTGGTCTGGCCAGAGCCGGACCAGCAAAAGAAGGTAATCGGCATACCGCTGGACCAGACAAAATGATTCATCCAGCCGTCGGTGTTCGGGCTCATGGAAGGATCGGGGTCCGTCAGGCCGATCCACAAGGCTCGGTCGATTCCATCGTAGCTCGAGAAGGTCCGGTAAAGCCAGCGGTGCTCTTCCTGGTCGTTCACTGTCACGAGGTGCCCGCCCATGGCCACCGCCGTCGCCTCGGCGTCAGTCCAACTTGCCGGGTCCAGCAGAAAATACTGGTGGTGGTTTGCGGCATAGATGATCGGCCCGGCGGTGATTCCCACCGGACCGGTGTGAGATTGGTCGAGCACATGCACCCTAAAGCTGTTGGTGCCGCTCAAGGGCGGCGTGCCGTCGTCCGTTGCCACCGTCGTAAAAGTGTTGTCACTCGGCACGTAGCCGGCGCTCGGTTGCCAGCGGATGACGCCGTCGGGCCCGATAGACGCGCCGCTGGGGGCTTCAGTCAACTGATAGCTCAGGTGGTCGCCGCCGTCGAAATCCAAGGCCGCGTTGCTCACGACCAGTGAAGTGACCACGTTAATGGTCCGGTCCATTTGGTCCTCCAGCAGCGGGGCATGGTTGTGCTTCGGCGAGACCTGCACGGTCACCGCGCGGCTCACGGTTGTTCCGAATGCGTTGGCCAATGCCAGAGTATAAACACCGGAGTTGGTGATGCCCACGCTTGGCAAGGTGAACGTGTCTCGTGTCGCCCCCGCTATATCCACGCCCTGGAATCGCCATTGGTAACTGATCGGTTGTGCCCCGACCGCTTTGGCCGACATCGTCACATTAGAGCCCTCCTCCACCGAGCGGTCCCACGGTTGGATGGTAAAGTGCGGCGCCGCGTCACCGGGAATAGCAAATCCTCCATGGTCGCCCAGCCCCGTAATAGGCGGCAAGTCGGCAGGAATCAGGTTCTTGCTGTAACCCCAGCTTTCAAGCTGGCCGTCGCTTTTGAGCACTATCGTTTGCGAGTCCCCGGCGCTGATAGCGACCACGTCGCCCAAGCCCGCCGGCACATCGCTTTGCCCGTAATTATCGCCTCCCCACCCCACGACCGTGCCATCGGCCCTTAAAGCCACACTATGATCGTAGCCGGCCGAGATCGCCACGACACGCCCCAAACCCGCCGGCACATCGCATTGCCCCTGCCCATTATTTCCCCACGCGACCACGCTCCCATCCGCCTTCAAGGCCAGACTATGGCTCGCGCCGGCGGCAATCGCCACTACATCGAAGAGGCCGAAGGGAACTGTGCTTTCCGCGAAGTAGTCATCGCCCCAGCCAACAACTGTCCGGTCGCTCTGGAGCGCCAGGACGTGGTCACCTTGGGCGGAGACCGCCGCGATGTTAATCAGGCCCGCGGGCACATTGGTCGCGCCGTCCGGATCATAGCCCCACGCCGCCACCGTGCCGTCGGCTCGGACTACGACGTCGAAGCTGCATCCCGCCGCCACACTCAGGCCCCGACTCACCCCCGCTGGAACACTCCCCTTCCGAAACTGGTCGTATCCCCAGGCCAGCACCTGGCCATCGCCCTTCAGGGCGATAGCCTGGTCTCTGCCGATGGAGACCTCCACAATACCCACCGCCTCCGCCGGCACGTCGCGCGCCTCAGACAGATCGATGCTCAGAGGAATCGGTTGTTGCGCCTCCACAGGCGTCCAGCACAGGCCCCCAACCAATAGCGCGGCCATCGTCCCCCCCGGTCTCCCGCCGAATCGATGAAGACCGAACCTGCCCTCCTTCGATGACCACCGCCGCCCGCCACCGCACATGCTCTGCCGCATAAGGTCCGCCTTTCTGTGTTGTGGGCGCGAATCCCGGCTCGCGC
>JBJKSV010000069.1:0-3591 GCA_046703605.1 Limisphaerales bacterium | reverse complement strand
CCGGGCGGTTAAAGGGGTGTATTTGAGGGACCAACTTTTTTTAAATACCCCGCCGGGTGGGGCGCGCCTTGCAGGGGCCCGCCACCACCCGGGTGAGCTATCTCGCGGTTCTGCCAGCAGGCTGCGCCTTACTTCCGCAGCCGGTAGAACTTGCTGCCGGTTCCAACGGGAACGGTCGTCGGGTCGGCAGTGCCGACGGCCTTCCAGCTTGAATTCGTGAGACTATTGGCGGATTCCAAGGTGAAGCCGACGTCATTGGTAGGCCATGAGAGCGTGGCCTGGTTACCGTTGAGGGTGATCGTCAGATCAGGCTCCTGGCCGCCGATTGGCGTCGTCGGGTCATCCGCCGGCGCCGGGTGGCTGAAGACGGTGAAGAAGTCGATATCCACTGGCGAATTGGTGCCTGCGGACGGATCGTCCTGGAGGTTGATATCGCCTTTGGCGGCGACGCAGATCTGCTTGGTGGTCATGGAGACGTTCATCGTATGGGAGAGGATGTTGCCTGTGGGCGAAGTGTTCATGAAGACCCAGAAGCTATGCGTCAGCGGCGAAATGGTCTTCGAGGTGGCGTCAAACTTCAGCACCCGCGCCGCTACCTGGGTTGCTCCATAGCCGGCTGGCTGGGACTCCCAGACGCAGGTGATGCGGTCCAGCGCATCCGAGGCCACGGCTGCCCGTCCAGTGGTGGCGACAAAGCTCGGCTCGCTAACCTCGCTCGCGGTGACAAAGCTCTGGGTGCGTGAGTCAAACACCGCCAGCCAGATCTGTTGATTGCCGGGGCTGCCGCATAAATAGACATATGGGCTGTTGATGTGGGCGGCAATGCGGGTGGCGTCGCCGCGGTCGGTGCTGAAGCTCACACCAGAGCTGGCAACCACGTCCACCGAGCCCATCAAGGTGCCGTCGTCGCCGTAGAAGTACATCATGTTGTGGACGCGCACGGCGAATCCACCCTTGTAAGCGGCGACGTTGTCCCAGATATCGTTTGGATCGACGAGCCAAGGCCCCTTCACGACCGTCCCTGTGGGAGTGATGATCGCTGCGGAAGTGGCGGAACCGTTGCCGGAGAGGTATCCGGACTGATCATGAATGACCACGGCAAAGTTGCCGTTGTCCAAGCCCGCGATAGTGCCGCCGGTCCGCGAGACCTGTTGTAAATTCGAGGGGAGCGCGTTGGTCACATAATCGCCATAGACCGCATCGAAGGCGGGCGTGAGCGGGGTTTGAGTGAGGTTGGTCAGGTTGAGCGAAAAGGCCTGCTCGGTGGCGTAGCGCGCGGTGCTGTCGCCGACCCCGTAGATGGGGTTGTTGGTCCAGGAGAAGGCCGGGTTGACGGGCTGATTGGTGTAACGAGAGTCGGATTGGAAGGCGGCGAGTTGGCCGGCTGAAGTTTCCGCCGCAGTCAGGAAGGTCGTGGCGCCGGGCCGTTTGTCGCCCGCCACACGACCGGGGTTACCGTTCTGTCGAGACAGGTTGATCTGATCCCTGAATGGCGTGCCGTTATCCGCGAAGAAGGAGTCCCCTAACCGCCCAGTGCTGCCGTCGGCCGGCTGGAAGTAAACGATAAACCGCTGGTTGGCCAGGTCGTTGGTTGCGAAGGTGTTGCCCTCAATCAGGAACACGCTGTCGCCTATCACACTGGTGTAGGGCTCCCAATTGCCCAGGGCAGCCGCAGGCGGCACAATGATGGGTGTGTCCGGGGTGATGCGCTTCAAGCCCACCGACTCGATGCCGCCGGGGATGTAGGTCGCGGTAACCGGCACAGCGAACTCGCTGGTCTGGACCTGGCCGTTGTGGGTGCCGGGCGGATCGGCCGAGTAATTTGCCGTCACCGTAAGGAAGGCGGAACCGAGATTGTAGGAAGAGAGGTCGAAGTCGAAGAAGCCGGGTCTCGGATCGCGGTCCAGCGGGCCATTGTCGAGGAAAGACGCGATATAGGTACGACCCTGAGGAAAGCCGTAAAAGTCGAATGTGATGGGGTCCATCAGTTCATAAAGGAAGAAGGCTTCGCCGTTGGTCCAGCCTTCCGGGTCCGCCACGTACACGTCGATAATGATATTCGTGTAAGGGGCCAGGCCCAGCCCACAGTAGCCCATCAGATGCTCCTGTGTTGAATTGGTGGAGAGCACCGGAAAGATGCCGTTAGTCAGGGTAGTATCAATGTAGGGCGCGAAGTAGTTGGTCAGCGAGTCGAGTCGATTGCCCTGGCCCGTGTCGTAAGTATAAGGCGCGACATTGTTGTTAATGAGCACGTTGCCACGCATGGAGACCCGTGCGCCCGGGTCGATGCTGGCAAAGTCTGGCGGGACCGCCCCGCCCGGCGACGGAAAGATCGTAGCAAATGGGTAATTCATGGCGATGACGTTGCCCTCCACCGCGTCGCTTACGCCGTCGAAATCCGACCCGACGCGCACGGTGGTGGTGCTGTTGAAACCGCCGAAGACCTTCATGGAGTTAGTAAACTGAGTATGGCCGTCCACCGCCATGCCAAAATAGTTGCCGGCGATGACCATGTTGGTGCGTGTGCCGCCATACCATTCGACGATTTGGCCGTCGCCGGCCTGTGTCAAACCGCCGAAGATGTTTCTTTCGTCGGCGTCATTGTTCCCGTCTCCATCGGTGCCGAGAATCAAGTTGTCGCTGGACTTGCCCAGTTCGATGAAGGCCTCGATGCTGTGGGTATCGGAGTCGTTGTCGCTGTTGACGTTGTAGTCGTGCAGGCCGTCCGGATAGACATTGAGGAAATTGCCCGCTATCCGCTGGTTGGCTCCCTCGATGATAATCGGGATGTACTCTCCGAGTATGATGTTGAATTGCGCGCGCGCGGCCGCCGGATCATCGGGTCCGGCTGCGACCCCCACCACCGTGCCGTTGACCGGCGTGCCCGAGCTGTCCTGGAAACCGGTCACTCCGTCCGCGAATCGATACACGGTCTTGTTGTCCAGGTCCAAACCGATGCGGCAGCCGCTGACGTGGCCGTAGTCGGCGCCGGAGCCGAAGCTAATGGCGTAGCGGTTGGGATCACTTGAATCGCCACTGCCGACGCCCGGTCCCAGAAAACAGAGTCCGCGGATCGTGACATTGGTGCCCAAGACAAAGAGCACGCCGCTCTCGCCGTCGCCGTAGGCGCCGTCGATGGGATGGATCGTGGCGCCGCCTGCCCGCGAATCGAGGACAATCTTGATGACGGCGTTGTTGGAAGAGAGGATCGGGTCGGTATTCGGCGAGGCGCCCGGTTGGCTATAGCCGTCGATCGTGACGTTGTTATTGGTGATCACCGGGTAGCCATTGTTCGGCGTTATGGGGGGCGTCACCAGGTAGAACGGGCCATCGCCCGGTATATCAAATTTGATTGTGTCGCCATCCGCCAAGAGATTGATCGCCTGGACCAAATTGGTTTGCCCAGGAGCAGGCGAGATGTTTTCAGTGGTGGTAACGGTGATGATCTTGGCGCTCGCCAGACTGGCCAGCGCCGCGATCCCAACTGTCAAGATTAGAATCTTTCGAGTCTTCATAGGGACCTATAACTGTCATTACGGGGAATTGTATCTATTAGATCCCATCACCCACGAAAAAAGCAAGTCTTTTTTG
>JBJKSV010000068.1:0-6538 GCA_046703605.1 Limisphaerales bacterium | reverse complement strand
ATTCGAACTCTCGCTGCCATTATCCTGGGCGCCGGAGCTTCCACCCGGATGGGACGGCCAAAGCTGCTGCTGCCATGGGCTGGCAGCACAATAGTTGGATGCTTGGTTACCCAGTGGCAGAAGCTGGGCGCCGGCCAGGTAACAGTCGTATGCGCCGCCGGCGACCATGCCATGGCCGCTGAGTTGGACCGTCTCAGGTTTCCGGTGCCAAACCGCATTTATAACGCCATGCCCGAGCGCGGCATGTTCAGCTCCGTTCAAGCGGCCGCCGCCTGGCAAGGCTGGCGCGCGGACCTCACGCATTGGGCCATCCTGCTTGGTGACCAACCGCACCTCAAAGAACAAACACTGCGCACCCTCCTCGATTTTTCGGCGAGGCATCCCGAAGCGATTTGCCAACCTTCTTGGAATGGCCGCCGTGGTCACCCGATCGTGCTGCCCAAACCTGTTTTTGTTCAACTTGGCACAACCACGGCAAGGCATCTCAAGGAGTTTCTCGCCTCGCGCGACGTTGCCGCTTGCCCGGTCGATGACCCTGGTCTGCACCGTGACCTCGATTACCCGGAGGACTACGAGAAGGCGCTCCGCGAAGCTGAGAGCCCGGAATCGCAATAGTCTATTGCTTTCGCTTTCCGCTTGGGAGCCGAAACAGCCATTCAAACCGGCCAAGGCTCCAAAGAGAAATAGCGAGCGGAAAGACCGTGCCGGCGATCGAGCCAAGAAGGACTTGAATGTCAAAACCTCGAACGCCGGCCTTGAACAAGAATGCGCGGGCACCGGCGGCAAAGATCACATGCAGGCAATAGATCGGCAGGGAATGCCTCCCGACCAATTTCAGGGGTGAGAGCCACCGCGAGTCCGGCAGCAAGGCGCATAGGGATAACCAGGTCACGATCCCGACCATCGCGGTGATTGGGCGAAAGGGGGTGTCGCACCGCGCGCCGATGAAGTGCAACACGTCGAGGCTGGCCGCTCCCAGGCCCGCCGTCAGGCGCAACGCGATCCAGCCCGAAAGGCGAAGCCGGTGGCGGAAGCAAAAGGCGCCCGCCATAAAATAGAAGAGGTGAGTCGCTGGATGGAGGATCGAGGGCGGCGCCGCCTTTGGATAGAGTGAAAAGACTGCCAGCGCCGCGGCGGCAATCGCCAAGCCCCAAAACTCGCCAATTCTCATGGCCCGCAGGACCAACTGGAAACAATAGGCCGCCACCAGCGCGCGCAAGAACCAGAACTGCATGGAACCAAAAACCAGGAAACCGGGCAAATCCGCCCAGGAGGGAACGCGGTTCCCCGCTTTGCTCAATATCATCAGGGCGGTCTGAGCTACAGTCCACACGATATATGGATACAGAATCCCGCGGATGACATAGCTGAGTTGGTAAGCCCCGCCCTTGTTCTGATACGTGCGCTCGGAAAACCATCCTGCCACCACAAAGAATACCGGCACCATGAACGCGTAACTGACATCCAAAAACGCGCTCCAAGCCACCGAAGGGAGTTTTGCCCCGGCCGTCATCGCTCCTTCGGCGCAGTGACAGACTACGACCAGAATGATAGCTATCCCCTTGGCGTAATCCGCCCAGGACAATCGCCCTGTCTCGGGCTTGACCGAGGTGGGATGAAGAACCTCGGCAGACTCCGCCTGGCGAGCCTCACAGGAATCCGGCGACACGCTCGCAGGTTTGGCCATGGTGAAGCGCAGAGTGAAGGAGCGCGCCGGGGCTGTCGAGAGGAAAGTGCCAACCCTGTTGACCTGAGCGCCAGGGGCCGCTATTGTGCGGTCATGACCGGGATGTTGGAATTGCGACCCCGCTGGGAGGCAGTTGGGGTGATGGTGACGCAGAATACGCGCGACTTGATTGAACGACGCTATAACTTGTCGGCCGAGTTGGTGTCGTGGTTCAAGTCGCTGGCCGTCTTTCGCGAGGTGGAGCGGGAGTCGATGATTTTGAAGGAACCTACAGCCGAAGAGCGAGACTTCCATAAGGCTGTCTTGGCGATGCTCATCGCGGCCGGGGAACGCCTTCGGGCGGGGCTGCCGGTCGCGGGCGAATGGCAGGCAAAGGAAACGAGCATTCGCCGGGAGTATTTCGAGGCGGCGCTGGAGCATCTTTACGACACCCAAGCGGTGTGGCATGGCGAAATGACAGCATTGAGGAAAGCCGAGATTCTAAAGGGAGTGCTTCGTGGCGAGGGTGCCAGAACTTGAGGCAGGCGCCTTTGCGCTCGCCTTTTCTCAGTCTTCTGCTACATAAAGAGCGTGCCTGAGCCGAGCCTGTTGCTGCTCATCCCAGCCTACAACGAAGAGCACCGGATTGAACCGGTCTTGCGGGCGTATGCCCAGCATTTCCTTCAGCATTACCGAGGCAAGTTCCAGCTCGTCGTCGTCTTAAACGGCTGCACGGACAACACGATCGGAGTCGTGCGGCGTGTGGCGGCGGAATACCCCGCCGTAAGCGCCTTGGAGTTCCATGAACCCATCGGCAAAGGGGGCGCGCTGATCGAGGGCCTCAAGCTGGCCCCGCTAGCGGACCTGATTGGCTATGTGGATGCCGATGGCGCCACCCCGCCTGCCGCATTTCAAGACCTGCTGCGACATGTCAACGAGGCCGATTGCGTCATCGGCTCGCGCTGGCTGCCAGGCTCGGTGCTCCATGTCGAGCAGACCAGCCGCCGCCAATTCGCCAGCCGCGTCTTTCACCTGATTGTCCAGCTTCTCTTTCGCATGGGCATTCACGACACGCAATGCGGGGCAAAGGTGATGCACCGCCAAGCCGTCGAAAACATCCATTCGGACCTGCGCATCGCCGATATGGCCTTCGACATCAATCTCCTCTATTCACTCAAGCGGGAGGGCTACCGCATCCTGGAAGTGCCCACCGAGTGGACCGACAAGATCGGCTCGAAGGTGCGGCTGTTCCGAACCTCCCTGGTCATGTTCCTTTCCGCCTTCCGAATTCGGCTCATTTACTCCCCGTTCTACAAATGGCTGCGCCCCCTCCGTCCGCTGGAGGGCTGGGTGTACAAAAAACTGCTGCGCGCACCTCCGCCAAGGCCAGGACCGCGGTGAGTCCGATCAGTCAGGCCGGTCGGAGCGTGTCCCTCCAGGTGTACCAGGCACAGGCCAGCAGAAGCAGCAGATTGCAGACTCCCAGGGTCTGGAGCAGCATCACCGGCGTCTTGTGAAACTGGGTCAAAGCCACTCCGTAACCGGCTGCTAGAACGCATAGCGCCGGGACGAGCTTGAAGGAGTTTCGCGCCAGCAGGTTGTTCACCAATACATTGGCCAGGGTCAGAGGAACCATAGCGCCCGCATACCACGGCAGGTACGAACAGGCCTTCGCGACGAATTCCTTGTCGTACACAAATCGTATGATCCATGGTCCCAACACCGATAGCCCAATCGCGCCTGCAATGGACAAGGCAGCGGTCACCAGCAGCACCATGCCCAACAGATTTGTTTTCTCCGCCTTGGCCACACTATGAACGATACCGGGAAACATCACCGCGACCAAAGGTCCTACCAGCCACATCAGCGCCCGGGCCATCGTGCCTGCCGCGCCGTAAAAACCAACCGTCTTCTCGGAAAAATAGGCCTTGGCAAACAATGTATCCGCCGTAAACAGAAACTGGAAGGCCATGAACCCCACCATGAGAGGCACAATCTGGCGAAGGAGCGCGCCCCAATCGAAAGGTTCGGAAGGGCCGAGCCAGATGGATCGGGCTTTCCAGAAAGCGATAACTCCAGCCGCGAAAAGTCCGATCAAAACCCCGGTCATCATCCCCGCCGCCATCGCGCCGAGGGCGACCACGGCGATTACCGCCACCGACAGCCGTCCCACCCCGCTGGTTATCATGCTCCAGCCAAGCCAAAGAAAATTCTGCTGCCCTTGAAGCACGCCCCAAAACAGGGGCAACCAACAGGCCAGCAGCACCGCCGGTAAGGTAATCCACAAGCCGGTGGCGTCCTTCATCTTCCAGGCCACCAGGAGGTCCCGATGCAGCACCGCTATCACCACCGCCGCTATCAACCACAATGCCGTCGTCAAATACAGGATCAGCCGGGCGATGCCGGATAATTGCCGCTCCCTGCCGCATGCGAGCGCGCTGGCTGTCTGCTGCGCTAAAACCATCTGCAAGGGCATGGTGGGAACAAACAACGCCAAGGCCAACAGCGCCAGGAATACGCCATATTCCGCAGGCCCTATGCTCTTAGCCAGCAGATGCACCGCCCACATCAGAATCCCGCCCGCGACATTGGCAATCATGAGCCAGCCGCTGTCCCGGAAGAAACTGACCCGATGATCGGCTTCGGGCGGAGCTGCCCTGTCGATTCTCTCAGAAATCATTCGAATTTGACCGCTCGCGATACAATTGGTTCAAGGGCCCCCGCCCTTGAAGCGTGCTCAACATCGTGGAAATGTGATGCGGACGCACGAAAAATCCACTATTGTGCCCTTGTGAGCGAAGCAAACGAGGACAGAGGCTGGCTGGAGTTTCGCGAGCAGTGCCGCCGCCAAATGCAGCGGCCACTGGATCAGCGGATTCGGTTCGGCTTTTTCCGGATGTACAAGCCTGTGCTGGATGACGCTCCCTGGCGCGTCTTCGATACTATGGCCGATTATCGCTCCTGGTGCGAATCTCACCTGCCGGATTACCTCGGCTTCAAACGCCCTGGCAAATGACCCGTCCCCAGTTCCAGCCCGAACAGGCCAGAATCATCGCCAGCGCGTTCGCGACCGAAGGCGTGGACTACCTGTTCATTGGCAAGGGAGCGGCTATCCTGCTTGGGTTCCCGGCCATGACGCAGGACGTGGATGTGTTTCCGGCGCGCACGAGGGAAAACGGAGAGCGGATTGTCCGCGCCCTGCGTGCGGCAGGCTTCGAATTGTCCAGCGAAGTCGAAGAAACGATCCTTTGCGGCAAGGATTTCGTGCAGATAAAGTCAGGCCCATTTGACGTGGATTTGGTCTTTGCGCCGGACGGGATTCGGAGCTTCGCCGAGGCAGAGGCAAGGTCCTTGACTGTCCAAGGCTTCCGAATAGCCAATCTGCGGGACGTGATCGCCAGCAAACGGGCGAGCGGGCGCGAGAAGGACCTCCTGGATCTGCCGTTGCTGGAGCGATTCCTCCAGGAATATGAGCGCCTGAACCCGACTCTTCTCCAATCCGCAGCCGATGTCGCTCGGAAGCGAGCGGACCGAATCGACACGTAGCGAGGCCCTTGCAGTGTGAATCTTATGGGCTTGGAAGCGCCCTGGAAACTGCTATCCTCCTTGGCATGAGAGAAGCAAGAAAGGAAACAAACCGGCTGGAGTCGAATGACCGGCCCGGCCGCCATGCCAGATGGCTGCCGCCAATTGCAATGGGAGATCCCATCGTCAATTCCACGTTCCGGCATCGGGCCGTCTTTCCGCTCGGCTGCTTTGCCGGCCTTTTGGCGCTCGGTCTCCTCCAACCCTGCACGAGCGGGCTGGCCGCCTCAACTCAAGTCGAGGTCAAAGCGGTTCAAATGCCTCCCGCGACGCGTTCCAACCAGTTCTATATTGGCAACCGTGCGCCGCTTCTGCCCAGCCCATTGCTCAAGCTGCCCATCGGCAGCATCACCCCGAAAGGCTGGCTTCGCCACCAACTCGAACTGGAAGCCGACGGCATGACCGGGCACCTCGAGGACCTCTCCAAATGGTGCAACTTCAAGGACAGCGCCTGGGCCTCGCCCGAAGGCCAGGGCCAATTCGGCTGGGAAGAAGTCCCTTACTGGCTCAAGGGCTTCGGCGACCTTGGCTATGTGCTCGGCGACCTGCGCATCATCAATGACGCTCGCAAATGGATCGACGCCGTCCTCTCCAGCCAGGAATCGGACGGCTACTTCGGCCCGCGCGCAAATCGCACCGGCCTCAATGGGAAGCCGGACTTGTGGCCGCACATGGTGATGTGCAATGTGCTCCAGTCCTTCTACGAATACACTCATGACCCTCGCATACTCCCGTTTCTGACCCGGTATTTCCAATGGCTCAATTCGCTCCCCGCCTCGGACTTTGGCGCCGGCTATTGGCCCAAGATTCGCTTCGGCGACAACATCCAGACCATCTATTGGCTCTACAACCGGACGGGAGACAGGTTTCTCCTGGGCTTGGCACGGAAGATTCACGACAACATGGCGAGATGGGACACGGGCGTCATCAATTGGCACAACGTCAATATCGCCGAGGGTTTCCGTGAGCCGGCCATCTTTTACCAGGAAGCCCAGGACCCGCACCTGCTCCAGGATGCCGAGCGCAACTACGATACGGTCATGGGTATCTACGGACAGTTTCCCGGCGGGGGCTTTGCGGGCGATGAGAACTGCCGGCCTGGCTACACCGGCCCGCGACAGGGCTTTGAGACCTGCGGCATCGTCGAGTTCATGCACAGTTTCGAGATGCTCACCAAAATCTCCGGCAACCCCCTTTGGGCTGACCGCTGCGAGCAAATCGCCTTCAACACCTTCCCCGCCGCCCTGACTCCCGACCTCAAGGCCCTCCATTACCTGACCTGCGCCA
>JBJKSV010000067.1:0-5677 GCA_046703605.1 Limisphaerales bacterium | reverse complement strand
TGCCTTCTCGAAGAAGGTCTGAGTCAGGGGACTCTCCTTGCCGTTGCAAAGCTCGGAAAATTCGAGCAGCTTGTTTCTTTGCTCGGGCGAAAGTCGGGTGGGGACTTCCACATGCACCCGGACATGCAGATCGCCGTAGCCGTAGCCCTGGATATTGCGGACGCCTTTGCCTTTGAGCCGGAACATGGTTCCCGATTGAGTCCCCGGCTGGACGCGGATGGTCGAATGCCCGTCGAGGGTGGGCACTTCCAGTTCGGCGCCGAGGGCGGCCTGCACGAAGCTGATGGGCACTTCGCAGAGCAAGTCGTCGCCGTCCCTTTGGAACATCTCGTGAGGGCGCACATGGAGGACAATGTAGAGATCCCCGGGCGGGCCTCCGCGAAACCCGGCTTCGCCATTGCCGGAGGAGCGGAGGCGCGAGCCGGTGTCAACGCCCGCCGGGATGCGCAGCTTGATTTTGCTGGTGCGCTCACGACGGCCTGAACCACGGCAGGTTTTGCAGGGCTTCTCGATGATCCGGCCTGAGCCGCGGCATTGGGGGCAGGGCTGGGCAATGCTGAAAATGCCGCGCGAGGTGATGACCTGGCCGCGTCCGCCGCAGCTCGGACAGGTGCGCACCCGAGAGCCGGCTTCCACACCCGTTCCGTGGCACTGGTCGCAGAGATCGGGCTTGCTGACCGAAACTTCCTTTTCGCAGCCATGGGCCGCTTCTTCAAAACTGAGTTCCAGGTCGTAACGCAGGTCCTCGCCGCGTTGTGGCTGGGTCGGGTCGGCGCGACCGCCGCCGAAAAGGTCTTCAAAGATGCCGCCTCCGAAAACCTCGCGGAAGATGTCGAACGGGTCATGGAAACCGCCGGCGGCGCCAAAGCCGCCCGCGCGCCGATCAAAGGCCGCATGCCCGAACTGATCGTAGGCGGCCCGCTTTTGGGGGTCATTGAGCACCTCATAGGCCTCGCCGAGTTCCTTAAACCTCTCCTCGGCGGTCTTGTCGCCCGGATTCTTATCGGGATGGTATTTTACCGCCAGCTTGCGGTAAGCCTTCTTGATGTCTTCCGCCGAGGCCCCCTTTTCCACGCCCAGGACCGCATAGTAATCGCGCTTGGCCATGGGCTAGGAGGCAGGTTGCTTGGCGACCACCACGCTCGCCGGGCGCAACAGGCGCTCGCGCAATTTATAGCCTTTTCGGAGTTGCTGCACGACCTGGCCCTCGGGCACCTCGGCCGTCTCCCTCTGGGCGACCGCCTCGTGCAAGTTTGGATCGAAGCTCTTGCCTGTCGCATCCACCTCCTCGAGGCCGGCGTCGGTCAATGTCCCCTTAAGCTGCTGATGAACCATGCTGATGCCGGTTTGAAGCGATTCCGCCGCTTCGCCTTTAACATTTTGAGCCGCCGCCAGGGCCATATCAAAACTGTCCAGTACCGGAATGAGCTTCTGAAGCAGATTCTCGTTGGCAAATCGGCTCGCGTCAGCTTTCTCGCGCGCGGCGCGTTTCTTGTAATTGTCGAAGTCGGCCGTCGTGCGGAGCAGCCGGTCCCAATTCTCATCGGCCTTGGCTGCCTTCTGCTTGAGCTCCTCCAGTTGCTGGTCTGTCACAGTGGAGGGTTCAACGGGCATCAACGGCTCGGGTGCGTCCGCTTGAGCCGGAGCGCCCTGGTCGTTTTCGTTTTCTACATTCGTTTGTTTCATCGGATGATAACTTCCAATCGCAACGTCAGAATGAAAAAATAAGCGATCGGCGTCAGGCCGCAAGTCGAAGCATCGGTGGGGAGCCGGTTCGGGCGTGATGCCTCAGACGCCGGGACTGAAGGCCGCGCGCCATTTGGCATTCGGCGGGGCGCATTCGCCAGTAAGAAGGCAAAAAAAACCGGGCTAGTCAGTCAGGGGGTGACCGAAGAGCCCGGGGAATTTTCGAATTAGTACATCTGTAGGATTACGGAGAACATCGGGCCTGGCCTGTACCGGACCAGGACCGAAATCGAAATTTAGCTCAGCCTGCCAAAGAACAAATCATCACGCGCTCGCTAATCTTAAGGCGCTTTCTTGTATGTAATTAAGCATCGCCGGAGCCTCTTGTCAACAGGATTAAAAAAGTATTAACCATCGTTCAGATGCCAATTAGCAAACCCAATTTTCCAAGGCTCCCGCCTCCGAATTGAGCTTTCATTAAATCTGACAGCATTGGCTCTCAAAAGTTCAAAAGCCGCCCCCAGAAGGCTGCCCAGAGCAGGGGCAGTTCGGCAGGAACCCGCAGCCCCTCTCCGGGCTTGTCTGAGATCTGTGGAAATTGAGAATTGAGAATTAAGAATTGTAAATTACAAATTGATGGCAAATCCACATCGATTGTGAAGAGCAAAGCAGCGTCCCCTCACGAGCCACCCTCGGAAGCAGGACTCAAATTTCAAATTCTCAATTATCAATTATTGCTGACAAAAACAGGTTGTCTGAGCGCCTGCTCGCTAGCTAACAGAGGGGGCGGTGGCGCAGCCGAAAAGGCGGTGCTGTTTGATAACCTCGACGATGGGCGGGGGGACTTGCGCCTCCCAGGATGAATCACCCGCCTGCATGCGAGCCAGGAGGTCGCGGCGGCGAATGGCCAACAAGCCGCGGTTGAAATTGCGGATGGGCTGGATGTAGCGGTTTTGCGCCAGGTATTCGTAGATGGGCTTGAGATGGGGGGCGATGGGAAAGTTCTCCGCGGTGATCATCTTGTTGGTGCTCAAATCCAGGTAAGGATAGACGTAGAGGCGGGCGGGATTCTTGAAGAGCTGGCCCAAGCCGCCCAGCAACCCTCCCTCGCTCTCGTTGTAAAAGCTCTCATCGAAGATTTCGTTGAGCTTGGAGGCGCCCAGGGCAATGCCGATAGGCCGCTTGGTGTAACGCGAGAGGTAAGAGGCCAGGCGATGAAACCGGCGGAAATTGGAGACCAGCACGGTTTGGCCCACGGCGCGGAGGGTGTCGGCGCGCTGGAGGAAGTCGGCGGCGTCAATCCCGTCGCCGGTCGTGAGGTGACGCAAGGTCATTTCCATAAGCACGACGGGATGCTCACCGTCCAGACCGGGCTCCTGAACGAATTGCTCCAGGCCGCGTTCAAGGACGTCCAGTGTCGCTTTTGTAACCGGACGGAAGCTGCCGCGCTGCACGAGCACCGGTTTCTTGTAGAGGACCTCGGCCCACTGCACCGCCTCGCCTTGCGCGGTGAACATGGCGGCCTCGGTGAGGCCCTCCTTCACCAGTTGGAGCGCCATCAGGCGGTTGTCCAGCCCGGCAAAGGCCGGTCCGGCGAAGCGAATCATATCTACCTCGACGCGCTCCCAGGTGAGGCCGTCGAGCAGAGAGCGAATCAGGGCGTCCGGGTCGCGGTGCAGATAGAAGGTGCCGTGAACAAGATTGACGCCGATAACGCCCAGGGCTTCCTGTTGGCGCACCGATTCCCGGTCGAGCATGCGCACGTGGATATAAATCTCGGAAGGCTCAGCCCCCGGCTCATCCTGGAAGCGGATGCCGAGCCAGCCGTTGCCCTCTTCCTTGCGGGTCATGACGGTGTTGGCGAAGGCGAAGAAGGCGGCCTTTGAGCCGCGCTTGTCGTTGAGCCGTTCCAGCAGCAGGTCGTATTCGTATTCGAGCATCGCCTTGAGCCGGCGGCGGCTTACGTAGCGGTCGGTCGGGCCGTAGATGGCGTCGCTGACGGCCATGTCATAAGCGGAAATGGTCTTGGCCACGGTGCCGGCGGCGCCGCCCACACGGAAAAACCAGCGGGCGACTTCCTGGCCGGCGCCGATTTCGGCGAAAGTGCCGTAGCGTTTGGCATCGAGATTGATCCGAAGGGCCTTCTGGCCGGCATCTAACATTGGGTTCACCATACCGGGATTATCCACCGGGAAGGGGCCAATCGCCAGCCCCATTGAAGGCATCTCGACGGTCCCCCCCGGCAACGAGAACCACGGAATACTCGGAATACACGGAAAACGAGCGGGGCAAGCGGGCGCCCGGGCGCATTTCGCCTCGATCACCTCTAGCCTTGGGCT
Organism: Limisphaerales bacterium; assembly: GCA_046703605.1. Lineage (GTDB taxonomy): Bacteria > Verrucomicrobiota > Verrucomicrobiia > Limisphaerales > UBA8199 > JAJYHY01. Next base: position 1,652 of record JBJKSV010000067.1, on the reverse strand, counting down.
TGCCTGGGGGCAAAGACTGTGCCATGTACAGATGATGAATCTGCCGGTTCGGGTGAAGACTGAGACCGGGCGCAAGCCCTTCCCGCCTCTCCCGCAATGGCCGACCCGGCAAATAAAGGATATGGATTTGTGAGCGTGCCGCCTAAGATTCCCAAAGATGAGGCGAAAGAGATACCCATCGAGGTGCTGCCGCCGGAGCCAGAGAGTGCAGCCAGCGCAAGCGACGGACGGCCGATCCATGCCCTCTCGGCGCTGATCCTGGTCGCGGTGGACAGCCTGTGGGCCTTGTTTGATTGGGCGCCGCCGCTGTGGATTATCACGATTCCGTTTTGCTTTGTCGCGGTATTCCTGCCAACTTTCCTCATTCAAAAGAACCTGAAGAGAGACTCGGCCGGGCGGGCGCTGTCTTTTGCGACGCTCCTGGGCGTGCTAGCGGCCGTACCTACGCCGATCACCGGCACACCGGTTGGCCTGGCGCTGCTGGCGTGGTCGGGGTTGGGCAAGGTCTTCGGCAGGCGATTCCCGAGATGACCGCCGGGATGGCCGGCGATGGTTTAAGATTAGACGGGACGGCGATGAATGTTGACATCGGGCAGTAAGACCGTATCTTACTCGTGTGAAGACGACCGTTTCGACAAAGGGCCAAGTGATCCTCCCCGCCGAGATTCGGGAACAGGATGACATCCAACCGGGGCAGCAATTCGAAGTTGAACGTCTGGACCGGGGCGAGTACCGCTTGATTCGGCGCAATCCGCCTCCGAACCAGGGGGTCATCGACTGGCTTCTAGCGTGCCCGGAGAAGGGGTTTTTCGTGCCGGTTGAATCGGACTCTACTGACTCGCTGTGAAATACCTGGTGGATGCCAACGTCCTGAGCGAGCCGACGAGGCCAGACCCGAACGTGAAGACGCTGGCTTGGCTTCGGCAAAACGAGCGGGAGATGGTGGTCGATCCCGTCATCATGGGCGAAATTCGCTTTGGCATCTTGCTTCTGGCGCGGGGCAGGCGGCGAGAAAGACTCGAACGCTGGTTCGAGGACGGGGTCAAGCGCCTGATGTGCCTGGTGTGGGACCTGGAAACAGGGTTGCGCTGGGCGGAGCTCCTGTCCGATCTTCGAAGGTGCGGTCGGGCCATGCCGATCAAAGACAGCCTGATCGCCGCTACCGCTCTGGTTCATGAACTCACGGTCGTTACACGCAATAGAGTGGAGTTCGAAAAGGCCGGCGTGACGGTGCTCGATCCCTTCAGGTGAACCTTGCGGGGAATGCGCAGGCAAGCATCTGAAATCCTGACATCAAACCCTATGACCCGTAACCACGTTCAAGCCTATGTGCGGCATTGTTGGCTATATCGGTCCGCGTGAGGCGCCGGCTATTTGCCTGGCAGGCCTCCGGCGCCTGGAGTACCGCGGCTACGACTCGGCGGGCATTGCCGTCGTAAACGAGGGCACGGTGGGAGTACGCAAGGTGGTTGGCAAGCTTGAGGCCCTGGCGAGACTGCTGGCCGAGCAACCGCTTGCTGGCAATGTCGCCATCGGCCATACACGCTGGGCAACGCACGGGAGGCCTTCGCTGGAAAACTCCCATCCCCATCTGAGCAGCAACGGGCGAATCGCGGTCGTCCACAACGGAATTCTGGAGAATTACCTTGAGC
>JBJKSV010000066.1:0-3966 GCA_046703605.1 Limisphaerales bacterium | reverse complement strand
GTGCCTGTTCTTCATCCTCGCTGGTTTCCCCCCGGTCATCCGGCTGTTGGAGAATTGGGCGGCGCCGTGGCTGATTAGCATCGTCACCTCCTTCAGTGTCATTACGCATTTCGACGGATTCCAGCGTGGCATCCTTGATTCGAGGGACGTGATTTTCTTCCTGTCGGTCATCGTGTTTTCGCTGTTCACCACCAGCGTCATCTTGCGCACCCACCGGGCCGGCTGATTAGAAAGGATTTAGGATGAAGAATAAAGCATTTCAGACCTTAGTCTATTCGACCGGAGGTGTGCTCGCTATGGCCGTGCTCCTCATCGCGTTCAACGTCGTCACGGGCGTCTTCAAGGACCGAGTTGACCTCACGCAGGAAAAAGCTTACACGCTTTCGGCCGGCACCAAGGCTATCCTCCACAAAATCGACACCCCCGTCCATCTGCGCTTTTATTGCACCCGCATCCAAAACGCCACCCCCCAAAGCGTGATGCTCAATGAGTACGCCAGTCGGGTTCAAGATCTGCTCGACGAATACAAGGAAGTGGCCGGCGGCAAACTCATCATCCAAAAGCTCGATCCCCAACCCGATTCCGACGCGGAGGACTCCGCCAATCTGGATGGTATCGAGGGCCAGCCCATGCCCGACGGTGAGAAGTTTTACCTCGGCATCGCGGTCAGCGTCTTGGACCAGAAACAAGCCATTCCATTCCTGGCGCCCAATCGGGAGCGGCTTCTCGAATACGATATTTCCCGCGCGATTTCCCGCGTTATCGAGCCGGAACGGCCCGTCGTCGGCGTCATGAGCGCCATGCCGGTGTTCGGCACTCCGTCCAACCCAATGATGGAGCGCATGGGCCGCCAAGGGCAGCAACCGTGGGTCATCGTTAATGAACTGAAACGCGACTACGACGTGCGCAAGGTCGATATGGACACGGACAAAATCGACAACGACATTAAGGTGCTGTTGGTCATTCATCCTCGAGGCATTTCCGACAAAGCCCAGTTTGCCATCGACCAGTTCATCATGCGCGGGGGCAAGCTCATCGCCTTTCTCGACCCGTTGCCAATGGTTGATGTCCAACAGCAGAATCCCATGATGGGCAGCATGCCCAACAAGGGTTCTTCGCTGGACAAGCTCATCAAGGCCTGGGGCCTGTCGTTCGATACGAGCAAGGTTGTTGCGGACATGAATCTGAAGATGCGCATCGGCGGCCCCAACGGTCAGCCCCAGGAGGCCCCGGGCGTCCTCTCTCTGACCACCGGCCAGATCAACCATAAGGATGTCGTCACCAGCGAACTCGACAATCTGTGGCTGCCTTATGCCGGCGCCTTTACAGGCGATCCGGTCAAGGGCCTGAAGGAAACGGTCTTGCTCAAGACCACCAAGAATTCCCAACTGGTGGACGGGTTCATGGCGCAGTTGGCCGGCCAGAACATCATCAATAACTTCAAGTCCTCCGGCGTTCAGTATGCCCTGGCGGTCCGGTTAACCGGCCAATTCAAAACCGCTTTCCCAGACGGCCCGCCAGCGGATACCGATAGCAAGGCCGCTGACAAGAACAAGGAAAAGCCCACCGATTTCCTTAAGGAAACCAAGAACGATAACACCGTCTTCCTGGTCGGCGACGCCGACATGCTCTATGACAATGTCGCCCTGCGCCAGTTCCAGAGCCCCTTCGGCGTGCTCTCCATGGCCATGAACAACAACCTCGACTTCGCCCAGAACGCCGTCGAGCAGATGGGCGGCGACAATGACTTGATCGCCGTTCGCAGCCGTGCCGTCCGCAACCGCCCCTTCACCGTCATCAAGAAGATGCAGGCCCAGGCGCAGGAGGCCTACCAAAGCAGAATCAAAGAGCTGGAAGACAGCCTGGCCGATACCCAGCGGCAGCTCAACCAACTCCAGCAGGCCAAAGGCACAGACCAGCGTTATATCCTCTCTCCCGAGCAGCAGGCCGCCCTCGATAACTTCCGCAAGAAAGAAGCCACGGTGAAGATCCAGCTTAAAGACGAACGCAAGAAACTGCGAAGCGACATTGATTCCCTGCAAAACCGCTTAACCTGGGTTAATATCGCAGGCATGCCGCTCCTGGTCACCCTCTCCGGCCTGGGCCTCGCCTTTTACAAACGCAAACGCACTTCCGCAAAATGAATCGCAAACAGTTCATTATCCTTCTTGTTTTTGTCGTTATCCTCGGCGCCGCCGGTCTGGTATTGCGCCAGCGCCAAAACGCCTCGTGGCAGAGCCCAGACGCAGCCCTGGGCGCGAAACTGATGCCCAAGTTCCCGGTCAACGACGTGGCCGCCATCACCATTACGCAAGGCGCCAACGAACTGGACCTGGTCAAGAAGGACGACCTCTGGTGCGTGAAGCAGCGCAATAATTACCCGGCTAATTATTCGGACATCCGCAGCTTCCTTCTTAAGGCCAAGGACCTCAAGATCATCCAGTCCGAAAAGGTTGGCCCCTCCCAGTTGCCCCGCCTCTCGCTTGTTCCCGGCGCCGGCACAAACGCCGCGATGGTCGTTGACTTCAAGAATGATGCCGGCAAGACCCTCCAGACACTCCTGCTCGGCAAGCAGCACATGCATGCATCCAGTGGCGCCTCGCCTTCCCCCTATGGCATGGGTGGCGAGGGGTGGCCCGACGGACGCTATGTCAAAGTTGGCAACAACTCTGACTCGGTCGCCCTTATCTCCGAGACGCTCTCCAATATCCAGCCCAAGCCCGCCGACTGGCTCAACAAGGACTTCTTCAAGATCGAAAAGATCCATTCCATCGAGGTCGATTATCCCACCCAGCCGACAAACTCATGGAAATTGACCCGCACCGCCGAAACCACCGAATGGAAGCTGGCGGACGCCAAACCGCATGAAGAACTCGACGTCACCAAGGTCTCCAGCATTACCAGCCCGCTCAGTTCCCCCTCTTTCAACGATGTTGCCACCCAGGACGCTAAGGCCAAGGACCTGGGCATGGAGAATCCCACCGTGATCAAGGTCGATACCTTCGACAACTTCGATTACACCCTTAAGCTCGGCAAGAAGAAGGACGACACTTACCCGCTGGCGATGACCGTCTCAGCCGATTTCCCCAAGGCGCGCACACCCGGCAAAGACGAGAAAAAGGCGGACAAGGCCAAGCTCGACAAAGAATTCAAAGACAAACAGCAGAAGCTTGAAGACAAGCTGGCCCAGGAAAGCAAATACCAGAAGTGGACTTATCTCGTGTCGAGTTGGAGCTGGGATTCGCTGCTCAAGAATCGTTCGCAGCTCCTCCAGACAAACAAGACCGAGAAGGCATCCCAGACGACCGCCAAGACCACGCCAAACGAATCTTCCCCCGTCGCCAGCTTGGCGAACAAGGCGGCGTCCATCGTGGCTTCGAAGCCGATCCTCGTCACCAACACCAGTTCGCACGCCGCTTCCGCTCCGATCCCGCTCGCGGCCAAGGAATCAGCCGGTGCCAAAAAACCTGAGAACGGCGACGTCGGTTCCTTCCTGGACCCGAACCAGGCGGCAGCGCCTGCGCCCGCCAGCACTCCCGCCCCAGCCAAGAAGAACTGAGTATCGGCCGCTCAGCGTCTGGCAGGCATCTGATGTCCCATGTGGGACATCAGCCAGGCGGGCCTCAGAGCGCTCTTCCCCCTCTCATCGAGCATTGGGCAGTGCCAATGATTAATGGTAAATGCCCAATGCCTAATGTGAAATGGCACTGTACGCACCCCAGATCCAAATCGCTTCGCTCTCGCCGCACGCGGAGCAAAAGCTGATCGGGCTGCTCACGAAAACACCGCGTTCAGATCCGCGCTCAACCCCGTGACAGGGTCTTTGACCACTCCGTCGGCGTAGGTTTTCGTCGCGCCATCCGGCGTGTAGATGCTGATGGCTTTTTGGGGAGGATTGACGACCCAGCAGCTCTTCACCCCATTCCCCAAATAAGCCCGCACCTTCTCCATCACCGCCAGCATTCC
>JBJKSV010000065.1:0-3308 GCA_046703605.1 Limisphaerales bacterium | reverse complement strand
GAGACCGATGGCACGTGCGTCTTCACCTGTACGTTCACGGACCCCTACCTTCACGATCACGAGTGCGGGACGACGAACATTGACTGGACCGGAAAGTTTCCGGAAGGGGAGAGCGGCTTCTGCCCGTCCTCCTTGTGCCCCGGGTCAGGTAGCGGCAGCTGAAGGCGATGCACACCTACAGGCGCGCCTCGCTCTTGGCCTGCGCGGTCATCCTGGCGGTGACGGCCGCGTTCAAGGCTATCAGTCTGGCCGTGGGCGCCGGTCTGCTCGCCCAGCCTCATCCGTTCCTGCCGGGGACGTACCGGGTTTACGTTTGGCTCGGGCTGGCGGCCGAGGTTGGTGCCTTCGCCACGTTGGCACTGGGAGCGCGCCGGTTTCTGCTCGCTTGCTTTGGGCTGGGCATTGTCTTTGTGCTGGGTTTGGCAGCGGGCCGACACCGCCGCTTACCAATGGAAGCTTGCCACCGATTTTGCCGTCTCTCCGGTAACGAAAGAACTCACGCGGCTTGGCAGGGCCGGCCACACGGCGTTTGCCTTGGAGCCCCTCTGGACCTTTGCCGCCGGCCAGGTTCAGACCCCGCCCGAGCTCACGATCCTGCCGCGCAAACGCTTCTGGTGCGGCGAGATCAGCAACGCGGCGATCGCGAACATCTTGCACTCCAACCATGTCGACTCGGTAGCGGTCGATGAAAGCGTTGCGTCCCAGCCCGGCTGGACGAATCTTTTGGCGGACTACGCGCCTGCCGTCCACGACGGCGGCACCGTCCTCTTCGAGCGGCGCGCGCTTCATCCCAAGCCGGTCGCGCTCCAACACGACGTGCGAGACGCCTTTCTCCACAACCTCGGGTTCTGAGGCCTGGATCAGGCCCCCGGGGCCTGGAAGATCAGACGCAACACACGCAAATTTTCTTCCGGGTCGAAGATGGCGCGAATGGGGACTTCGAAGCCGGGCACGACGAGACTTCGGACGTTTCCAGAGCCGCTCTTGAGCCGTAAGACATAGCCCGCCTGCGCCAGGTCATATTGTTCGATGACCTCGGCACGTGTATCCACCAGCCAATACTCGGCGACCCCGTGCGCGGCGTAATCGCGGAATTTGACGCCGCGATCCCGGTGGGCGGTGGTTTCGGAGAGGACCTCGGCAATGAGGTCGGGCGCGGGAAACAACAACTGGCCCGGCTCAATACCCGCCGCCTTCTCCGGCCCATAGAAGAGGACGTCCGGCTCATAATCGTTACGGGTCAGGCAGACGAGGGCCTTTTCGTCGAGGACCAGACCCAACTTGCGGGTTTCCACGTGGGTTGAGAGCAATCGCGACAGGAGCATGCGCGAGCGAGTGTGCCGGGTTGTTGCGGGGCTATGCACGATGACCTCTCCGTTGATAAGCTCTGCCTTCCGGCCCGGGGCCAACTCCTGCCGGAATTTTTCCCGCAGCCGGCCCTCCTTCTCGAGCCGGGCCTTGATTTGGTCTTCGTACAAAGCCAATTCCGGCGCCTCAAGCAGTTCGTTTGGCAGCGTCACCATCCTCCGCAAATTACAGCGGCCCCGGGGCGGCAGCAAGCCGTTTCGACGGTGGCCGTAGCGCCCAGGCCAAACCGCCAACGCCTCGAACGAACCAGGACAGGACGACAGGAGTGGTCTCTGAGCCTCAGACTTCCATGAGCATCCGGGCCGGGTTTTCGAGGACCTCCTTGATGCGCCGCAGGGCGGATACGGCTTCGCGGGCATCCACAATGCGAGGGTCATAGGTCAGGGCGACGTACATCATGGGGCGGATAACGACGTTGCCCTCGCGAGCCACAGGCCGTTCCTGGATGGCGTGCATGCCAAGCACACCGCTCTGGGGCGGATTGACAATGGGGGTTGAGAGCAGCGAGCCATAGACACCACCGTTGCTGATGGTGAAGGTTCCGCCTTGGAGTTCCTCGAAGGTTAGTCTGTTTTCTCTGGCGCGCCCGGCGAAATCGGCGATGGTCTTCTCGACCTCGGCGAAGCTCATGCGTTCGGCATTGCGCAAAACGGGGACAACCAGGCCTTTGCCGCTGCCGACGGCGACGCCGATGTCGTAATAGTTGTGATAGTTGATATTGGTCTCACGGACTTCGGCATTGAGGACGCGAAATTGTCTGAGGGCATCGACGCATGCCTTTACAAAGAAGGACATGAAGCCAAGCTTGATGGAGTAGCGCTTGAGAAAGGCCTCGCCATGCTCCTTGCGAAGGGCCTGGACGCTGGTCATGTCGATCTCGTTGAAGGTGGTGAGCAAGGCGGCGGTGTGCTGGGCCTGGACAAGGCGTTCGGCCACAGTTCGGCGCAGACGGCTCATCCGCACAGTCTCTTCCTCGCGGCTCGGAAGGGCCGAAGGTGCGGGAGCGGCAGAAGAGACTTCGATAGCTTGACTAATGGGCGGAGCGGGCGGCTCCGGCGCGGGGCCGGGTTCGGTCTCGGGAGCTTGCACGGTGGCTAAGGGCGAGGCAGCCTGAGCGGCCCCGGCCTCCGCTCTCTGACCTCTGACCTCTGGGCTCGGCTCAGGAGCTGAGGGGGAAGGGGCCTGGATGGCCTGCTCCAAGTGACGGAGGACATCTTCTTTGAGCAAGCGGCCGCCGGGGCCGGTGGCGCGGACCTCTTCGGGTCGGAGACCGCGCTCCTCCAGGGCACGTTCGGCGGCGGGCATAATCTTCGGCGCGGTGGGCGGTGTCCCGACGCGTCGGGATTGGGCGGTTTCGGGCGCTGCCTTGGGCTTCGGATCGGCCTTTTCCTGGGATGGCTTTTCCTGGGCCGCGGCGGGTTTCGGGGCGGCGGAAGCGTTGGTCTCAAGCTGGGCAATGACCTCCCCGATTTTGGCGACCTGCCCCTTCTGCTTGAGCACCTTGGCGAGGACGCCGGTTTCCGGCGAGGGCAACTCGACGGTAGCCTTTTCGCTTTCCAGCGTGACAATCGGCTCGTCCTTATTGACCGTGTCGCCGCTGTTCTTGAGCCAGTCGCCAATCTCGACTTCCGTGATGGATTCGCCCACGGAAGGCACTTTGAGTTCGATAATCATGGTATTTCGCCCAAAGCCCGGGCGATGAGTTCAGCCTGCTCCAGTTTATGCCGCCTGTGAGAGCCGGTGGCGGGGGAGGCGGAGATGGGGCGGGAGATGCCCCGGAAAGGGAGCCGTCCGAAGAGATAATCTCCGAGGTGCATGCGGAGATAGACCCAGGCGCCCATGTTGGCGGGCTCTTCCTGAACCCAGAAGGCGGGGGTGCCATCGGGGTATTGCGCGAGGGCTTCCTCGATGAGTTCGGGATGGAGAGGGTGGAGCTGTTC
>JBJKSV010000064.1:0-2584 GCA_046703605.1 Limisphaerales bacterium | reverse complement strand
GACCTATTCCGGGTCAGGAGGATCCGTACGTCAATGAATGGAACGATCTCCTCCATGCTATCCGCAACGATATCGCTTACAATGAGGTCGAACGCGGCGTCATGGCCACTGTGACCTCCAGCTTGGGCCGCATGGCCGCCCACACCGGTCAGGAACTATCTTTCGACGATATGCTCCACTGCGATCAGGTCTTCGCGCCGGACGTGGATAAATTTACATTCGACTCCCCAGCGCCGGTCAGGGCCGATAAAAACGGCATCTATCCCCAGCCAATGCCCGGCATGTACGGCAAACACGAATACGAAGTCAAGGCCTAAGGCATCGCCGCCCCAAGCCCAGATTGATTCCCGCCCAGAGCCAGCGCTTCCCACCTTTGGAGAAGCGCTGGCGCATTTTCCCAGCTTGAGGACCCGATTAGTTCTCGGCCGGCTTGTCTGGCGCGCTTTGGGAGCTTGTAGCGGGCCGGGTGTCGTGAGCGCCGTTGGCGTCCTTTGATTGCGCCCGCGAATTGTCACCGCCGCCCCGGTGCTTCGGTTCCACTCGAGTGCTATGGCTGGACGCCTGGCCACCCATGCCTCCGAGGTTCTGGAGCAGGGCCTGCAGTTTTCCGTGCTGGAGGCCGCGCATGTGCGTGGCCATTTGGATCAGTTTGCCAATCGAGACTTGGCCAACCACATTGCCAATAACCGCCTCGCCGTGGTCATAGACCAGCACCGCCAGGCCGGCCATGGAGTCGCCCGAGGCATTGCCCATGGCATAGACACCGACATTGTTCTCCGGCACACTAACGATGGGTATCCATTTTGACTCGAGTTCGGCTCTGAGGGTCTTGACACCCTGATCCAGGGCCTCGCGATCGTTCTTGTTCGCCTCGATGACGACGACCCGGATCAATTTCACGTCCTTGAGAAGGTCCGCCAAGTCGATTCCCGTTCCGGCCAGGGGCCCGCTGGGGCCGTTGGTCAACCCCGAAATCACGTTCTGGAGGAGGAAGCGCGGGAGATTGACGTTGACCTCGGGCTTAATGGTTTTCAGGTCCAGCGCCTTGTCAATTGGCAGGTAGGCCGGGTCCTTTTGCCAACTCGGCTGGCCGAAACTGGCCAGGGGAGCGGCGGTGAGGAACGCAAGGGTTAATGAATAGAGGAGTCTTTTCATAGTGCGATGTGATTTACGATTTTGTTTTTGGCTGTTTCGAGGCTGTTTCGCAATGGCGGAACAGCCCCCTGCAAAATGACTTTCTCGGACTGAGACCCCGCAGCGAGCAGGACCTGTCCAATGCACCCAAGGGCGCCCTCGACCTGCTCGGTGATTTGGGCGTTATCGGCCTTTGTGCCTGCGGCTTGTTCGAGTCGCCGTTGGCCATCAGCGCCAAAGGGCCAATGCCACATAGCGAGGCCGCACAGCAGCATCAAACCGGCGAGCGCACCTGCGATGCCATACCGGAAGCGGGTTGGCCGCCGCGATTGGGCGGCAATACGCCGGGCAACTTCGTCCAGGACTCGCGGCGGGCAGGTCTCTTTTCGGAGTTCGCGCGTTAATCTTTGGAGGTTTTCGTGCATCGTTCTTCCTGGGCAATAAGGTTGGAAAGCTTTTCCCGGGCGCGGGAGAGATAGACTTTTACGCTGTTGATGGGGATTCCGAGGGTCGCGGCGATTTCGCGATAGCGCAGGCCATTGACTTCATAGAGCACAAATACGCTTCGAAGGTTCTCCGGCAGCCTGAGTAGGACGCGCCGGGCCTCTTCAAGGCGGAAGGTACAATCGGCGGCAAGACTCGGATTGACGGCCATCTCATCGGGCCGGTCATCGAGGAATTCCTCGGCCATGAGCATCGGCGCGGCTGGATTTGAGCGGCGGCGGATCTGGTCGAGGCAAAAGTGGCGCGTCGTTTGCAACAGCCACGCCCGCATATTGAAGGGATTGATTCGGGGAAGATGGTTCCACAGCCGCAGGAGGACCTCCTGGGTGGCGTCCTCGGCGTCAGCCTGATTGGCCAGCAGGGCGCGCGCGTAACGATAAATCTCGTCGCGATGCCGCTGGCACAGAACCTTGAATTCGAGTTCACGAATCATTCCTTCAAGAGATGTAACGCGCGAGCCCAACGAATTGTTACAGGAATTCGGTCAATGCTCGACGAACACAGGCAATCCGATCCAAACCAGCTTGAGGAGGTGTTGGGCATTCCAATTGGCGAGCCGGAAGCACCCATGAGATTCCGTCCGGCCGACGGCCTCTGGATTAGGTGTGCCGTGAATGCCATAGCCAGGCTTATCCAGACCGATCCAGACGACTCCGACGGGATTATTCGGCCCTGGCGGCAGCACTAATTTCCTTCCGAGCCGCCGGCCCTCGGCCGATTCAGGAAAGAGCGCTGGGTCAAAGGTATAATTCGGGTTTTTCACAATGACCGCCACGTGCAACTCCCCGACGGGTCGCTTTTCAACCCGCCGTGCGATACTGCACGGGAAGTGAGCCAGGAGATTTCCGCCGGTATCAAAGGCCTCCAGAACACGCTCGTTCAACCGGATCCGGATGCAAGCCGCCAGGGTGCCGGGCTGTTGCGGGTCATCGGCATCGGGCAGCGT
>JBJKSV010000063.1:0-4765 GCA_046703605.1 Limisphaerales bacterium | reverse complement strand
GCGCTCGGCGCAGGTATTCGAGCACAGGCAGGCCGTTCTTGCGCAGGGTGCAGATATAGGAACGGATCCGCGCGTGACGGCGAGCGCCTTCCAGGGTGCGAAAGCAGCCGGAGATCTTGAGGCGAGTTTTCATGAAGCGAAAGTCGCGCTCGGCTTGGTTGTTCGTGAAAGGGAGCTCCCACGCCCAGAGGAAGGCCAGGATAAAATCGTCATAGGCCTCGAGTCGATCCAGGAGGTTCTGCTCCTTGGATTGCTTGGGGCGCTTGCGGGCCTTTTGCTGCGAAGTTAAGGGATTGGCCAGGCGTCCGGCGCGTAATATCTCCCGGTAGCGCTTTTGCCACCGCCTATAGGCGCTCGGGTTGGCCGGGGCATCGCGGGCCTTTTGTTCCTGGGCGTAGCGGAGCATCTCCAGGAAGAGTTGGTGAAGGTCGTTGGCCCAGCTCTGATGGTGTTGTTCGAAGAGGAAGACCAACTCCCGCATCAGATGGCTCTTGCAGAAGGTGTGGAGGCAGTTTTCAAAGCCCAGATAGCTGGAGAGAAAGTCGTGCATCAACCAGCCGGTGAATTGGGGGATGATGCCGATGGCGTGGATGGCCTCTTTGCCTCGGAGCCGTTGGACGCTGAAGAAGGTCAGCAGGGGCGTGCAAATCACATGCAGCCAGTGCCTGATCTTATTGACCGGAACGCCGGTTTCATCGACGTGAAGCACTTTCTCCCGGGGCAGGATCTCTTTCAAGCGCTCTTCAAAGGGTTCCAGGGCCTGGTATTGCTCCTGGCGGGCGCTCTGGAGGGTGCCTTCACTGACGGCATAGCCGAAGAGCTCCTCGCACATTTGGCGGATACGCAGACTGGCTCCCAATTGGGCATCGTACAAGTAGGCGAGCAAGGAGCGAAAGTTCCTCCCATACTGAACCGGGGCTTTGACGTCCTGGGGGAATGGGGCCGTAGAGATCTCATGACAGCAGGGGCACTCTTTGGTTTCGGCCCGATGTTCGGTGCATTCCAGTTTGAGGGAGGGCAGATCGAAGACCTGACGGCGTTCAAAGTCGATGGCGGGCAGGCGGGAGAGATCTTCCCCGCACGGGCATTCCACCAGGGGATGAATCTCGACGCGCTCGGGCTGGGGGCTGAACTGGAGGGTGCGTCCAGGGTGGCCGGGCTGGCCGCCGGGCTTGCGCTTGGACTTCTTGCGCAGGCTCTTTGGTTTGGGGCGCTCGCGGTCGGTGGAGGGAGGACGCGAACTGTTGGAGCTGTTCTGGGAATGAGCGTCGTGCAGACGCTGCGCCTGCGCCTGGAGCGCCAAGGTGTACTCGACCAGGCCGGGCAGGTCGGCCTCGCCCCAAGCTAAGAGTTCCTGCCGGCTCTTATTGGCAGAGGTCGCGGCGGGCATGAGCCGTGAAGGGGTAGAGATAAATCTCCTTCAAAGGAGCTTGGATCCGGTTGTGCCGATCCTGACGCGTGCGTCCGGTGGTGCGACCGACGTGAATCCAGTTGGCGGCCTTGTAACAAGTGCCTTCGAAGCGGTCGGCTTGGACGAAGGTCTCCAGCAGATGGATCGGGTGGCCGTAACGCCCTTGCCAGTCCGCGTCGATGCGGCGGGCGATCTGGGAAAGGACATGGCTGGCCAACGATTTGACACGAACCCAGGGCAAAATCAGGAATCGGCTGTTGTTGGCAATGAATTGGATGCCCTGAGCGCGGCGGGCCGCGGACCAGCCAATCCACTGATCTCGGGGAGCGCACTGCCAAGCCGCCGCGCCGAACAGCAGACATGCCAAGGGCTCGGCGCGAGGGCTTCGAACCAAGTAGCCGAGGTTCTCACCGACAGGACCACCATAGCTCAGATAGTGGTATCGGACCAGGTAGCAGCCAAAGAGGCGGTAATCGGGATGCTTGGGGCCGATGAGCTGAATCTGCAACGGAAGGACCTGGCTCAACTCCGCCGCCACAGGCGCGGGCACCAGCGCGTCGAACAGTTCCGGTGTTGGGTGAGGCCCCCGGCGACCGGGGCGGCGCCGACGTTCCGGCAGCCGGATCAGTTGCCGCTGGTGCAGCTTCAGCAGCAACGTGCGCACCGCCATGTCTTTGAGCTGCCCGGCGGCATTGCGCCAGTCCCACTGTTGGGCGAGCACCCGGGATAGCCGCCACCGACTCCAGCCAGGGTTGGCCGCAATCAGTCCTGCAATATCAGCGATCTCGTCCGCCGTAATGCGGCGGCCTTGAATGACCTGCGATTCGGACACGCGGCTAGCTTACCGCGCCTGATGTTCAGAGTCCAGTCCGAAGTTGAGATTCGTTCTTTGAGGTGAAAGGCCCCGCGGTGAGTCGATTCCGGCGATCACACCTGAGTAGTTACGCACAAAGAGTCAGTCCACAGCGCGTCCTGCTTCACGGCCCTGGCGCGGTCTGGACCATTGGCCTTTCTGGTTCGCAAGTGGAGGCCGTTTTTTGCAAGAACACAACGGGATTTTTCGCTTGGGCCAAGCCGCTGAAGACGCGATTGCCGGCGTGCTTCAACGGGAATGCGGCAAAGGTTGACGGTGGAGTGCTCCGCAAGTATTTTTGATGTTCGCGGGCCGATGGAGATGCACGAACAAACCACCGAAAGCGGCGACTTCTTGACGAGTCGCAGGAGGGGAGAATATGAGACGACGCAGTTTTCTGAAAGATGTGGTAGTTTCCGTGGCCCTTGCGCCATTCGCTTCTAAAGTCGGGTTGGCCGCCGTAGGTCTGTCATCGGGCAAGAACGGGCCGCCCCTCCAGATTGGGTCGGAGAAGCAGCTCTTTATCGACGACTCGCTCGTCGCGCATGGCCGCGGCGTTCATCTGCAGCTCAACCGCCCCGTCTTGACTGGAGAACGGTGCATTAGGGCCGAAAAACCCTGGGAGGGATTTGCCGTCCTCGCGTACAACTCCGTCATGGAAGACGAGGGAGTGCTGAAGATGTGGTATGACGCCATCGCCAACGACGGAAGCCGCTGGTGTTGCTAGGCGACTTCAAAAGACGGCATGCACTGGGAAAAGCCAAATCTTGGCCTGGTTCCCTACAAGGGGCAGAGCAACACCAACATTGTTTTCCCTCCCAAAAGGATGTCGCACGAGCCCAACTGCGTGTTCAAGGATTCAAGACCCGATTGCCCTTCGAGCGAGAAGTACAAGATGGTGGCAAGCTTGCACCCTCCCGGCGAAAAAGGGGGCACGTACATGGCCGCCTCGCCTGACGGTCTCCATTGGAAGATGATGCAAGGCTCGCCCGTGTTCCGTCCGAGCGACACGAACAACATCTGCTTTTTTGACAACCGCATTGGCCGTTACGTCGGGTACGTGCGCGTCTGGGATCCCATGAGAAAGGTCGGACGTTGCGAGTTTAGCGATGTAGTTGGTGCAGCCCAGCATCACGACCGCATCGGCAACTTCCCCCACGTTTCCAAACCGGCCAAGCAGAACGATGTTTGGTCGCGCCTTTGGGTTGCTCGTGATCATCTCGGTTTTGACCAACGCCGAGGCAATGGCGTTGGAGGTGATGACCTCCTTGGCCGACAAAGCCGCCCAGCGAGTCAGCCCAATGCCTCCCGGTTTCGAAGCGGCGCAGTGCGGGCCCATCGCTCCGTTCATTTGGCCCCCCCGGAGAACAGGTTGATTATCCAATCCCACTTGTCCTGGCAGGCTCCCTGGGACGGCTTGGGTCACGAGGAACATCGACTTCAGATTCATGGCCAGAACCGCGTCCTAGTCCGGTTGGGTGATTGCGTTCAACGGCTGGGGCCGACTGGTCCCCGCGTTGGTGACCGGGATATCGGTCTCGCGCCCAGCCCTTGCCGGAACCGAGCCTGCCTGTCAGGGATCGGCCGCCATCCGGTCCCTCAAGCGCGCCTCCCCCTTTCCTCGTAAGCGGCGGAAAGGGAAATGGCACACTTTTGTCCCCTTTCTGGCAGGGGGATTCAAACAGAGCTCAATGCGCCCAAGCCAACCGCCCCATCAGCCCCGCCAACGCTTGCAACCGGCCGTGGCCCTTGACATCGTAGTGGCTTGGCTCGTCCAAAAGAAACCGGTTCACCCCGAGGTCTCATCCGGCCAAGGTGTGTCGAAGATAGAACAGGTTCAATAACTTTAATGAATAGACGAACGTTTCTCAAAACTTCCGGCTATGCCGCGCTCCTCCCCCTACAGCTTTCTTCGCGATCAGGGCCGCCCTCGGTACGGCCGCTCACCGGAAGCTCCGAGGGGGCCGAACTTGAAAAGGTGACCGCCTTTGCCTACTACCCCGGTCTGCGGAAGCTTGAAGTGCGCGTCGGAAAGCCCACGTCGCTCCCCGCGAACCGCGAAGCGCTCTTTGTAGCCGAAGTGTGGCACCGGGCGGACGGACGACGGGTCGCCCTCAGAACCTTTGCGGCCACTGCACACGGCGGAAGGTGCCTGATGGAACTTCCGGCACTCGCCGACGCAGCCTATGAACTGCGGGTGTACCCGAAGTTGCACCCGAACGCACTGGTGCGCCGAGGCTTCCAGCATAAGAACTTCCCGTGGCTGGGGAACACGCTCGGGAAAAGCGACGCCGTTTATCCTCCCTTCGAGCCGATCCGGGTCGTCGAACGCGAGGCGACCGTCGTCCTGCGGACGCATCGGATGAACGGATTCGGCTTGTGGGACAGCGTGGTGAGCCAGGGCAAGGAAGTGCTCGCCGCGCCGATCACCTTGCGTCTCAAGACGGACCGAGGCGAAGCCGCGTGGCAATTCGGCGAAGGACGTTGGACGAGCCTGCAAC
>JBJKSV010000062.1:0-6661 GCA_046703605.1 Limisphaerales bacterium | reverse complement strand
GGGGGGGCCGTAAAACGCAAATCCGCAGGAGAGATTAGCATGAAGATTACCAAACATGAGATGCACACGATCCCCGGCTTCACCGCCGAGAGAACTCTCAGCCAGGAGGCCCCGGCGCCCTACGCGGGGCTTGCCAAGAACCCGGCGGTAGTGGACTCCGTGGAGCCGGCCGACACATGGCGCGGCACCGCGCCGTTCTGCAACGGACAATGCCTGCCGGGGGAGCAACAAATTGCGACCAGCAACTGCGGCGATGGCGCTTGCTGCTGGACCGGCCATAAGGTTCTGTGCAGGAACTCCCAGCCCACCTGCCAGGCCAGGGAGACCAGGACTTCATGCTATGGAATTATCCTGGTTTGCGACAACGGCTCTTACGATTACCGGGGTGTTTGGACCAGTTGCTCGAAATACGCGTGCGGGCTCTGTTTCGGTTTTTCGTGGTAGCCACCTGCTGGCCGCGCCGCTATGCCAAACAGCAGATTTTGCCTGGGAGGCAATGCAAAATAAACTTTACACGATGACACCGGAGTTTTGGTCGCGTGCAAGGCGCCAGCGAGGAGCATATCCGGAGATATGTAACGAGCGAGCAACGCAGCCAGCCGCCAAAAGAACCCCTCAGATTGTCCAGGCTGTTTTGCTTTGCATCCCTGGCATGGACCCGTGGTGAATCTCGATTTGACCCGGTTGAACCCGCTGATGGAGCGGACGGAAGGACACCGAAGCATCCTTGTCGGAGTTGTGGATGGACCTGTGGATATGGGGAACTCTAGATTGGCGACAGAGGCATTTCGCGAAATAGCAATGCGGCCATCGCAGAGGACCGGGTGTAGTTACCCGCGGGGTGTATCGTGCCGGCATGGCACCGCAGTGGCGGGCATTTTAGCGGCAAGGCGCGGCACCGAAGCGCCCGCTATCTGCCCGGGATGCACCTTCCTCCTCCGCCCCATTTTCGCGGAGGAGGAGATTTCCGATTCCACACCTGCGACAACACCTGGCGAACTCGCCGCCGCCATCACCGAAACAGTGGAAGCGGGAGCCCATATTGTGAATCTTAGCTGCCAACTGGCGCCCAGTTCCCCAGGCGCAAAGCGATCGCTTGACGCTGCTCTCGATTACGCCGCCTCGCGGGGCGCCATTTGTGTGGCGGCGGCGGGCAATGACGGCTCTGTCGGCAGTTCGGCCATTACCCGCCATCGCTGGGTCATCCCGGTCGCCGCATGCGACAACGCCGGGCGGCCTGCGGAAGGATCGAATTTGAGCCACTCCGTTGGCCTGCGCGGACTTCTTGCTCCCGGCGAAGCTGTTCGCACCCTGGGGCCGGAGGATCGAGGCGTTGCGCTGCACGGCACAAGTGCGGCCGCGCCCTTCGTGACAGGCGCTGCCGCCTTGCTCTGGTCAGAGTTTCCCGAAGCCCGGGCGGTGGACATCCGCGTGGCGCTCACCCAATCCGCCGTTGCGCGGCGGAATAGCGTTGTCCCGCCGCTGCTGGATGCTTGGGGAGCCTATCAATCGTTATGCTCTCGTTTCAGGAGGGCCGCCGCATGAACCAGAAGAACCCAGAGTCGAACCAGAAAACCAAAGAGCCTGCTCACCAGAATGAGCCCGCGCGGCATCGCGTGCGTTTGCCCGGCTTCCTGATCGAGAAGGAAATCGGCCTCGGAGATGTCATCAAGAAGGCAACCTACGCGATGGGTATTAAACCCTGTGCCGGATGCGAACGCCGTGCCGCAACTCTTAACCGTTGGGTCAGCTTTACTCGCTGACAACACATTCTAAACACCGAACGTTTAACCCCGCCTTATGTCAACACCCGAGACACCCCAGACCGTCAAACCACTGGAAACCGCACCGGATATGGCCCCCGTGTTGCCGCCAGCCGCCCCGTCACAGGGAACCACGCCGGCAGGCTGTGCCGGCCCGCCATCCCCCGGCCAGCCGCCCTCCTACGTTTACGCCCTTGGGCGTATCGAACCGCGCTTTCCTCGGCTCTCCGTGGAAAAGGAGTTGGCACAAGCCACCGGCCGAACCGAGACGGCCGGGCTGGGCGACCGGCAGGCACTTCACAGAGTCCTTTCCGATCCCAGCAATCGCTATCTCGTACGCCAACTCTGCTGGGTCATGACCATTTCCGGTCTGGAGACCTATCTCGTCCTCCCCAGGTTCCCATCAGACTTTGACCTCCTCGTCGATTCACTCCGACCCGCACCGGACTTGGGCGCGCTTGACGCCGTCATCGGCGTCAAAGGCCCGATTGCCCCTCCGGACATGTGCAATGGATTGTCGCTGCCCATAGTCATCTTCGACCAACTCTATTCCTTCGACCGCGAATCACTGCTCAAAGCAATTCCACGGCACGAGAAAGCCGCCAAAGAGTTCGCCGCCACCGCCGCTGAGGTGCTGGATCGAATCCTCGCCGCTACGGACAACGCGGGCGCCACCGACGAACACCGGGCCCTGAATTACCTGGCCTTGCGCGATCCTGGCATCTATGCCCGCGTGGCGGAATGTCATGCACGCGACCTGGGATTGACCGCAATCGAAGTCCGCCCCTGGCGGCTCTCAGCCCTGCGCAAGATTGTCGAAGTGCTCCTTACGTTCACCCACCGCAAGAATGAGTTCGTCGAGAAATACTGCGCTCGCGTCGATGTCCACGAGGAGTTCCCTTTCCTCGTTTCCAAAATGGCCCCTTATTACGAACATTGAGATGCGCGGAAGCTCGGACTGGGCGATGTTGCGCCTCGATTCCACTTTGTGCTATGTCATTGAGACCTATAAAACGGCTGGTTCAAGCCAAGCCGGCGCTCGAGGGGGCGGGCGTCCGCCTCCGCCGGGCTTTCGGCTTTGGCAACACCTCGGATTTCGACCCCTTCCTGCTGCTGGACGACTTCCGGAACGATGTCCCGGAGGACTACCTCGCTGGCTTTCCGTGGCATCCCCACCGGGGTATCGAGACCATCACCTACGTCCTGGCCGGCACAGTCGAACATGGGGACAGCCTGGGCAACCATGGCGCCATCGGCGCCGGCGATATTCAATGGATGACGGCGGGCCGAGGCATCATCCACCAGGAGATGCCCAAGGGCGACCCACTCGGCCAGATGCATGGATTCCAGTTGTGGGCGAATCTGCCCTCCTCACTCAAAATGACCGCACCGCGGTATCAGGAGATCAAAGCCCCCGAGATCCCCGAACTCACCGATGACGATGGCACCCGGGTGCGCCTGGTCTGCGGGAGCTTTTGGGGTAAGCGCGGCCCGGTGGAAGGAATCGCTGCCGACCCGATCTATGTCGATGTCAGCGTGCCGCCTGGAAAGCGAAAGACGCTCCCGGTTGAGACCACACGCCAGGCCTTTGCCTACGTGTTCGCCGGGAGTGGCAAATTCTGCAACGCATCCGGCCCCTTGGCAGTCCCCACTGAAGGAGTAAAATGGCTCGAAACGGTGCCCCCGACCGAGGCTGGAAACCGCTCGCTGGTGTTGTTTGATTCGGGCGAAAACGTCGCCGTGCAGGCCGGGGACGAAGGCATTCGGTTCTTGCTCGTTTCGGGCAGGCCGCTCCAGGAACCCGTCGCCTGGTATGGTCCGATTGTCATGAACACCCAGGAACAGCTTCGGCAGGCCTACGAGGAACTGCGGGAAGGAACCTTTCTGAAAGGCCAGACTCCGTAGCGGCAGGCATTCGATGGCCCAGTCAGCAGGTGAATGAACTGCGGCCTCGACTTTGGCCACGGGCAATGCAGGGGCACGCTGCGTATGCCGAATGTCTGATCGAGCTCTGTTGGCGCGTAGGTGAATACATCTCTCGCAAACTCGAGGCGGCCGCTTGGGGACAGAGCATCGCCGCCGAGTTGGCGGCGTACCTCCAGCATTCCCACAAACCTCCGGGGATTTGCCCGCGCCAGCCTCTTTCGGCTGCGCCAGTTCCGCCGTCGCTCGTTTGTCCCTTTCGGCAAACGGAGATACCAGCAGTAAGCGGCCCTTTTCGATGCCACACCGCCATTCGCTCGGCACGCGCATGTTCGCCAGGTTTCGCGCCGGGCAGATAATGACCGGCTGGGTCCCGCGCAGCAGAATCCGCAGGCACTCCTTCTCAACCGGGCAGTGAAATCCACCAATCACGGTCACCGCGTCGTCCCGCAGCTTTTTGGCATAGTCGTAGGCGCGCAGGATGATCTCGCCGGGGCACTTGATTGTCCAGCAACGTGATCTCGTTCACGAAATCCACCAACTCCTGTTTGTCCACCAGCGCGTTGCGCGACACGGCCAGCGTAGCATAAACAGGCCGCTTGTCCTTCCACCCCGGATTTCGGGCTTTGGCCAGACGGATGAAGTTCTTCGAGATCACCGCCTCGCTCCTCCTGGTCCTTTCCCGCGCCCTCTCTCCCGCTCTCGGCGGCGTGGGGCACTTGAATTGTCCGTAGCTGACATTGGCTGCCATTGAGTGACATTGGGTGTAATCGAGGAAAAGCTGAAGCGCTGAGATACTGCGGAGATGGGAGCCGCTGAGGGGCTGAAATGCTGAAACCCTGGGAAGGGCAGTCCGCTTCAAGATGTCATTTTTATTCTTCACTCTCTACTATATATTGGGCTGCCAAACGGTCCGTTTGCCGGACAAACGGCAAAAAAGGTCAAAAAAAGGTTGATTTTCGGGAGCGAAGCCTCGCGGGAGGGCTGCGGGCGGCTGCTATTGGGTGGGGTGACGCAGGCCTTTTGCTCTTGACCATGTTGTTGCTCTCTAACCCAACTTCGCGGGTTCGAGCACTTGAAATTCGTAAGTCGTTGCAAATCAAGAGAGGGATCCCAAGACTCTGCACTAAAGCGGCTTTTGGCCCTTTTCAGAGCTCGCCCCCCTTGGAAATCAACAACTCGCGCATTGAAAATAGTTGGATCGAGAGTCGAATCCGCGAAGTCGGGTTAGACCTCGGTTCGAACATAAGCGGACGCCGACACGCTTTGAAATCTCAAATCTGAAATCTGAGATCGCGGCCTTCTGGCTACGTCTGATCCGCGGTCGAAGCGGCCAAGCCCACCCCGCACCCTCCAACCTTTCCCGAACCGCTCAGTTCCATAACCGCCCAACCCAAAACCAAGGCCAACCCCGAGAACCTCAGCAAAGGCCTCCAGCGCCACCCTCTCCGCGTCAAAACCCTCCCGCGGCACTCCGCCTCCCTCCCCCACGTACATTCTCTTGGTGCCGCCAACCCCTCTTGATTAGCGTTTATCAGCGCGGATAAGCGTTCCCAGATCACTTCCGGGGCGGCCCACGATAACCCCGCCGCGCCGTGCATCGACAAGTCCGCCCCGAGACTCGAGCCATTCCATTAACGCCTCCAATCGTGGAAACCGGCGTCCAACCCAAAATCTGCGATCTGAAATCCTGAAATCTGAGATCGCGGCTCTCTGCCTACGTCTAAGCCGCCGTCGAAGCGGCCAAGCCCACCCCGCTCCCTCAGCCTTTCCCGAACCGGTCCTTTCCATGGCCGTCCAACCCAAAACCAAGGCCGACCCCGAGAAGCTCAGCAAACGCCCTCCCTCTCCTCTCGAATTTTTTCCTTCACCCTCCTCCGCGTTCGCGGCATCATTGCGCGGACTTTCGTGATGCGCCTCTCAGATGCACAAGTAACCGCTGTCAGGGTGTTCCCTCGGCCCTACCCCGCGCCGCCCGCGGCCGAAGGCAAACTCGATTCCCTCTAACCTCTATGCCCACACCACTCACAGCCTCTGGCATCCGAGACAATCATGCTCGCGGTCCCGTCGCCGACTTCCTCCGCCAGAAGCTCCAGCAGGGCTCCAAACTCTCCATCGTCTCCGCCTACTTCACGATCTACGCCTACGACGCCCTGAAAGAACATCTCGACCGCATTGACCACCTGGATTTCCTTTTCGGTGACCCCTCCTACATCAACCGCCTCGACCCCTCCAAGACCGAAACCAAGCACTTCCTCATCTCCGAAGACGGCCTCCTGCTCGCCAATCAGCTCCAGCAAAAGCGCGTCGCCCGTCAATGCGCGGAATGGATCCGCCAAAAGGTGGACATCAAGACCATCCGCCAATCCAATCTTCTCCACGGCAAAATGTACCATGTGGCCAACGGCGCAGTGGAGGATGCCATCATGGGCAGCTCCAATTTCACCGTCTGCGGCCTCGGTCTGGGCAGCGGCGGCAACAATATCGAACTCAACCTCATCGTGGACAGCAACCGCGACCGCCAGGAACTCAAGCAATGGTTCGACGAACTTTGGGGCAACCCAAAAATGGTCCGCGATGTCAAAGATGAGGTCCTCCAGTCCCTTGCTCAGCTCTACCAAGACCACGCCCCCGAGTTCATCTATTACAAAACCCACTTCCACATCTTCGAGAAATACCTCGGCGACACCCTAGATGAAGGGGAGCGTCCCGGAGTCGTGGACAAACCCAAGACTCGGCAGGTAGCCAAGCGAACACACCACCACCGCGCACAGAGCATAGAGGCTGGCGTTGGCGGTCGAGAGCGCCTTGTTGATGCCGTCCGCCATGTCCCAATTGCTTGGGTTGTGGTTGCGCCCCTTCCAGGTGACGCCGTGCCTGAGTCCCAGCCCCGCGTAGAGCGCCCGGACGCGCAAGCCCTCCATGCCGCGGAGTTCCTTGACGGACCGGCTCGCGACGTCCACGTCCGGGAACCG
>JBJKSV010000061.1:0-4393 GCA_046703605.1 Limisphaerales bacterium | reverse complement strand
TGGCGAGCAGTTCACCGCGCAGGCGGACGAAGGCGCGAACCACATACACGCTCATTGCGGCGGCGCGCGGGCTGGTCAGGATGGTAGCGGCCATGATGGCGCCATGTTCGGTGAAAACCAGGGGGAGAAACTTGCGATGCTCTCCACGCCCACCTTCGGTTTCTAAGGTCACATTTTGTGACCTTAGAGCGGTCCATTCCTCCGGTGTTAATCGAAAGAGGAAATCGTTGGGGAATCTGGAGGCGTTGCGCTTGACGGCCTGGTTGAAGGCCTTGGTCGGGACGGCGTAGATGGCGGCCAAATCGCTGTCGAGTACGACGGCTTGGCCGCGCACCTGGAAGATGGGCAGTTGATTGAGTGCAACCGGATTCTGGGCATCATTGGGTTCCATTGGCGAGGCTCCTCCCGAAAGGCGTTCTTTTGAGGTTGACTTTATGAGGGATTTGAATCTTCATCTGCTGGAAAGATCAGATTGGTGAATACTCATTGTGGTTGAAACTCTTTATGAAAACAAAACTTGCCAGGCTCGTTCTTTTAGGCGCCGGCCTACTGATGGTCCAGGGTTGCATAGCGTTTCCGCCTTTGGTGCAGGTCGAGAGAAAGGAGTCCACCCAGCCGCCGCCTCCAAATCCGGAGATGATGCGCCGGCTCGACTCGATCGACCGGCGGCTCAATGACCTGGAGAAAAAGGTGGATGCCGAGCGTCATCAGGAGCAGCAGCAGGCACAACAACATTAGGCGACGGGCTTGGCGAGGCGCGGACGCGGGGCGTCCGCGTTCTGCCTGGACTGGAGGTTAACGCCCGCGGCGCCTGCGGTCCCAGCCCCGCTGATGGATAACCTGCTGGAGTTGGGCGGCGGGTTCAAAGTCAGAGTATTTCATGGCGGGAGAATGGCAGGGCTGGGAGTGTTCCGTCAACAGTGGAGGGATTGAGGAGCGCGAAGATTGAGGTGAGGGAGCCTGCGCCCCGACCCGATAGCGTGACTTGCGATCCCCCTAAGACACAACCCACGCTCGAGGCGGCAGGCTCCCTCAGTTAGCCGCTGTTCTCCGCAACGGAAACTATTGAGCAACTGTCCTAACCGCCCGCATCTTAAGGCAGAGGGCGAAGGGAGCATAGTCAGGAAGAACAGCAATCGGATGTCAGGGAATTCCCTGACAGGCGGCGTGCCTGGCGGGAGAGGCCGCCGGCCCCGTGAGTCTTGCGGTTTTCAGGTTTGCGAATTGCGGCTGAGAGCCGGGCGGGTTGGAGGGGGCAGAGGGGCCGGACAGTGGATTGCAAATTCTAACGTTGGGGGATGTTTCGTCTTTCTTATTCGGAATATTAATGCATCCAATAGATCGCGAATTGTCATAATCTCCACTTGCAAGGCGTCAAATCCGCGCTAAATATTAGACCCTGACCCCTTGGCGAGACGCGGGTGCCTATGTGGTGAAAATGAACTGTACGGATATTGTCGTGAACAAAACAATTGACGGTTAGTCTAATTTCTCAACATTATAACCACTCCGGATGCGGGAACGACCGCCAGGCCGGTGAGCGATAGAGCAGAACAGAAGATTCGACATGTCAGCGATTTTCCCGAAGTGGACCAACCAGTTGCCGGTGAAAGTGATCATTGGGGCGGTGGTGACCGGTAGCGTAGTGACGGTAGGAGCCTGGTATTATTTGACGCCGAAGTACGCGCGGGTGGGCTATCAGCCTGTGCAGCCGGTGCCTTTTTCTCATGCGGTGCATGCGGGGCAGCTTGGGATCGACTGCCGCTATTGCCACAACGCGGTGGAGCGGTCGTGGTATTCGAACATTCCGGCCAGCTCCAAGTGCATGAATTGCCACAACCAGGTGCTCAAGAACGACCCGCGTCTGGAGTTGGTGCGGGAGAGCGCCCAGAGCGGCAAGCCGATACCGTGGGTGCAAGTGCATCGGGTGCCGGACTTCGTGTATTTCAACCACGCCGTGCATGTGGATCGAGGGATCAGTTGCGTGGAGTGTCACGGGCGTGTGGACCAGATGGACGAGGTCTATCAGGTCAAGCCTTTGAGCATGACGTTCTGTCTAAACTGCCACCGGCACCCGGAGAAGCATCTGCGCCCCCTGGACAAGATTACCGACCTGGCCTGGAAACCCGCCTCGCCCGCCGCGCAGGAGGCCTTCGGGCGCAAGGCCATGAAGGAGTGGAAAGTCCAGTCGCTGCAGACCTGCTCGACGTGTCACCGATGAATATGAACGAACACACCGAATCGGAAACCGCCCGTCCCAGTCCCGCCGCCCCGGGCAAGGCGGAGAAAGCACCGGGGCGGCTGCCCGGTCGCCTTTACTGGCGCAGCTTCGATGAGCTAGCCAATACGCCTGAGTTCCGCCAATGGGTTGATAAGGAATTTCCGGAAGGGGCGACGGACAGCCCCGACCCAGTTTCGCGCCGGCATTTCATGAAGATCATGTCAGCGTCGTTTCTCCTGGCGGGGATGGGTTTGGCGGAGAGCGGCTGCCGGCGTCCGGTGGAGAAGATTTATCCCTTCAGCCAGATGCCGATGGACTATGTGCATGGGGTGCCGAAGTATTACGCGACGGCGATGCCGGCGCACGGGGGTGCGATCCCGCTGGTGGCCACGTGGAATGACGGGCGTCCGACGAAGATCGAAGGCAACGCGATGCATCCGGACAGCAACGGGGGCACAAACGCCTACGCGCAAGGCTCGGTGCTCAACCTTTACGACCCGGACCGAGCGGTGGAATTCAGACAGGGAGGCGATCCCAGGACCCGCGCGGCGGCGTTCGACGTCCTGACGGCGCTTTCGCGAAAGGCGGCGGCCAATGGCGGGCAGGGATTGAGTTTTCTGCTCGAACCGAGCAATTCGCCATCGAAGGCCCGGCTGCAAAAAGCCATTCGGGCCAGGTTCCCGCACGCCCGCTGGTATGAGCATGACCCGTTGGATTTGGACATCCACACACGGGCCGCTTCCCAGGCGTTCGGACGCCCGGTCAAGCCCTTCTGGCGGTTTGATGCGGCCAAAGTCATCGTTTCGCTCGATTGCGATTTTCTCGGTTCGGAAGAGGACGCGTATAACCATACGCGGCGCTTTGTACGGCAGCGGCACCTGGAGACCTCCTCCGGCGCACTCAACCGGCTTTATGCGGTGGAGAGCCTGATGACGCTGACCGGGATGAGCGCCGATCACCGGCTGCGGACGCCGAGCTCGACGGTGGTGCAGGTGGCGGGAGCCATTGCGGCCGAGGTGTTTCGGCTCGTCGGCCAGCGTGCGATTGCGGGTTTGGAGAACTTGGGCACGGCGCCTGGAGTCAATCCGGCGTGGATGGTTCAATGCGCGGCGGACCTTGTACAGAACCAGGGGCAGAGTCTGGTGGTGGCGGGGTATCGTCAGCCTCTAGCGGTTCATCTCTTGGCCCACGCGATGAATATGGCGCTGGGCAACGCAGGGAAGAGCATCGAGTTCCACGAGGCGCCGCCGGTGGAGGGGGAGGGGATTGTTGAACTGGCCAAGTCGCTTAATGCGGGTCAAGTGGAGACGTTGGTGGTCTTTGGGGGCAACCCGGTTTATAACGCCCCGGCGGACCTGAACTGGAGCCAAACCCAGCGCAAAGCCAAAACGGTCGTCCGGCTTGGTTACTACGAGGACGAGACATTCCCTCATTGCGACTGGCACTTGCCTGAGGCGCATTATCTGGAATCGTGGGGCGACGCCCGGACAAGCGATGGGACGCTGGTCGGGGTTCAGCCGTTGATAGCGCCGCTCTTTGGCGGGATAACGGAGCTGGAGGTGCTGGCGAGAATCGGCGGTTTGAGCGTGACCGACCCTTATGCCATCGTTCGCGAGACTTTCTTCGGGTTCATTTCGGGGCCGGACCCGGAGGAGACGTGGCGGAAGTTTCTGCATGATGGTTTCCTGGGACACACGGCGGCCAAGCCGGTGCAAGTAAAGCTCGATGCCGAGGCCGTCGCGGAGGCGCTTAGACGGGTCAGAGTCATGGCCGCCACGGCGAGCAGCCTGGAGGTGGTCTTCTATCGGGACTACAAGGTTGATGACGGACGCTACGCCAACAATGGGTGGCTCCAGGAATTGCCCGATCCGGTCACTAAGATGACTTGGGATAATGCGGTGCTTATCAGCCGGAAAACCGCGGCAGAGCTCGGCGTGCAGGACCAGGATCTTGTGGAGGTAACCCTGGGCGGAAGGACGGTGCGCGGCCCGATATGGGTCCAGCCCGGTTTTGCGAACTACTCATTGGGCCTGGCCTTGGGGTATGGGCGTCCACGCTCGGGACGCGTTGGGCAGAAGGCGGGGTTCGATGTCTATCCACTGCGCACGACGGAGGTGCGGTATATCGCGGTGGGGGCGAGGCTCAGGAAGCTGGGACGGACCTATCCGCTTT
>JBJKSV010000060.1:0-3210 GCA_046703605.1 Limisphaerales bacterium | reverse complement strand
CTCCCCGCCTCCGGCCAGCACCGGCGCCTCGCAAGACGAACCCGGCAAATAAGGCCAGCGGCCCTGGAGAGATGGACTTTCCTTGCGTTGCACAGCGGCCCATCCAGAACACCGCCAGACAGAATTTATGAGCAAAAAGCATCACGGCCAGAAACGGACTACGGGAAGAAGAGACCGTGCAGACGCTCTCCAAACTCCGCGTAGCGGTACTCCCTCAGGTGAATTCAAAACCGCTCAATCGGCGCGGTTGCGGCTCGGCCATGCCGGACGGATGTCCTCAAAGGGCCCCTGGTGAATACAATCGACCAGGGACCCGCTTGGCCCGCCGTGCCATGCTCGAAAATTGCGCGAAACGAAAGACAGCTATCAGAATCGTTTTGCGCGATTAGAAGGATCCAAGGTGGAATCCACATGCCCAAACATCTCCAGAAGAACCCCAATCACCTGCGCGGAACCCGTGCCTACCTATCCGGCCCGATGGATTTCGTCGCCTCCACGGCCCAGGAAAAGCAGGACGGCTGGCGCACCAGCGCGCGTCGAAGGGCCTCTGGCCCGGCGGGATAACAAACTTGGCGAGGTCGCAGGCCAAGTGCTGGGCCGTCGAGGCCGAGCCGCCGTTGCCCAGGGTGAACACGCGCCCTCCCCTTCGATGGCACTCCAGAAGCAAATCACGCGCCCGCAAGATCGCGGCCTGATCCAACTGCCCAAGCAACTCCTTCGTCTGGTAAAGGAAGTCGCCAATGGACTGAACATTGTTATTCATGCGCCGCCTTGCTGAGAGGCTCCAGCCGAGCCCAATCCCCCCAAAACCTGGAAGACTGGGCATATCAGCGCTGTTGCTCCCAGCATGGTGCTGAATCTTTGGTTGGCGTACACCATGCCAATGTTCATACCAAGTCATTAACCTGCCGGCAATCCCGACTGACGGCTTCCACGGGGGGCATGGAATAGAAACAACCTGAGTCCGTGGTGATTCCGGGTTGTTTCCGTGGTAGATTCCGCCAACAAAAAGCCGATTCGTGGGCCCGTCCGCATGCATTTTGGCCCTCGTTGAGGATGTCGCGGAGAGCTCCAAGTCCGAGCCTCGCAGCAGGAGAGAACGGCCCGTCGAACCAGAGGGATTATCGCCTTGCCCGTGGCAGTAGCGCCTCAACATCCGTGTACAGGAACCGCGCCGTCCAAAGCTTCGCTCCGGTGCCGGGCGCCTCGGTATTTGTCAAAAGCAGAGGGCGACGCCAAGCCTTCCGGCCCGCACGCCCCCCGACCTCCGTGTCAGTCTCGCCGTGATTGACGCACCGGTGTATCTGGATAAACATGCCCCGAACGTCGAAAATGAAACCTCCAGTCACAATCACCTTGATCGTCATGGGCACCTTGCTCATTCTCGCGCCAATTGGCGCTGACTACATTTACCAGCGCAACCTGATCTCCCTTGTCGCCAAGGGGCAGCCCGCGCTTGCAACTTTAATCGACCACTTGGGCGTTTGGTATCGCATCGTCTGCTGGCTCACGGGGAGCCTCATGATCCTCGTCGGAATGGTCGCTGCCGCTGCGGATCGCCGAGCCAGTCATGAGGAGATTGTGGACCTGGAGCCTGAGTCTGAGGCGGACGAGGAGAAAGAGCAGCCGGCCACGGATAAGGAGAAATAGTCCACCACTCAAGAATTCCTGCTGACGATCTTGCCGCGCGCAAGGAGCAGTTCGCTGGGCTTTGAGCACCTCGTAGGGGCAAGGTGAGCTCAGCACCAATTCGCTTTTATCCTGCACAACCGTGCGTCATTCCGGCGCCGGGTATCTTGTCGGACGGCCTGAATACGACAACGGCGCTCGGAAACGGCGCGCCGTGTTTCGCGCCGTCAAACCTGATTCGGCCGCGGATAAGGCGGACCTCGCCCTTCATCGCGAATTGATGCCACCAGATGGTGTCCGTTCGGGCTGGAATCAAGCAGACTACTGTGGCGCCCCGCTGCGCTGACTCATACGCCTTCCGCATCCAATGAGCGATGGCTCTGCCGTAGGGCGGGTTCATAAAGACCACATGTCTGCCCCAATCTTGTTTCAGGCCGTCTTCGGTGACGCTGAAAAACCTGGCGCATTTCGCATTCGCCGGCGTCGCGCACGGGTCCAGAGTGAAACTGAATTCGGCGTCGAGAATGTCAAAGATCCATTGGGGCGTGGACCACTCCGTTTTGTGGGAGAGAAAATGGACAATGGAACGAGCGCGGTTTTGTGAACGTCGAGGCTTTTCCCTTATGCCTTTCGAAATCGCGACTGTCACCCTGTCCCCCGGCGTTCCGCCTGTCGCCGCGCCCGCAGAATTCGCAACACCGCTTCAAGCACTTCACCCGGATACTGAGACAGATCCAGTTTAGCCGCGGATGAGCCGGCTTGTTCAAGGGTTTCTTGCCGCCTTTCTGGCGATGTTGGTTCGGAGCCAGATTCATCTTCCATCGTTCGTAGAAGCGCTCTCCGCCTTATAAATCTGAAGCCCAATTTGTTCGGAAAGGATGCTTGCGCCCCGCGCCAGTTCGGGGTCTTCGGCCGATTGTTTCCTCAGCGTTTGAGCTGCTCAAGCACTCTGATGCCTGCAGGACTTATCCAGTAGAGCGTGCAGCCGCCTTCTTCGGAAATGCCGACCCGGCGGACAAATCCCAGCGCGACCAGATCGTTCAAGGCTCGCAGAACCGGGTTCAATCCCACGCTATGCACCCCGCACACGCACTTGCGAATGGACGTGGCCGTCTGCGCCTGGTTTGTCCGGTTGATCAACTGCCCCAGTGCCCGCAACGTCAGCCGGCGGATCTTTGCCCTGACCACCCAGGCGTATTTCCGCCAATCCACGTTGTCCGGCGCCTCATCAATGGCGTTCTCAAATGCCTTCCGAACCGCATTGCGCCCTTTGCTGGTCAGGAAGTAAAGCCGTCCTGTTATCAGGCGCGGGTTCAGGCACGCCGCCAGCCCTCGCTCCTGCAATTGCCGCATCAGGAACCAGACGTCCCGCAATTGGATGCGCGGGCTAAAGGAACGGGCTGCGGTGCATATTTCTGTCGCCGTCATCGGTTTGCGCAGGACTCTCGCAACACCGGCCCGCTGCCGCCCGCGCTTCAACCACGGGGGGTAGTGATTATTGTGTGACACTGCTTTTGCTACCTCTTTCGCGTTAATAAACCTTCTCCCCATTCGGTTCGGAAATCCTCCACTGTATTGCGC
>JBJKSV010000059.1:0-8502 GCA_046703605.1 Limisphaerales bacterium | reverse complement strand
GTGCAGCAGTGCCCAGCGCAGGTCGTCGGCGGTGACCGGCCTTCGAACGTACCAGAGGAGGTGGGAGGCTGCCTGGGGCGGGAGATCGCTCGGCTTGGGGGTGGCGCCGATGAACAGGAGCGGCAGGCTTGGGCAGGATTTGTGCAACGCCAGGGGGCAATTGAAGCCGCGGGCGAGGCAGCATTCACAGTCCAGGATGGCGACATGCGGATGGGCGGCCAGGATTTCGGGGAGGCGGGTGTGTGCTTGCTCGTAAAGACGCGTGTCCCAACGGGTCGCTCGATCTGCATCAAGCACTTCGCCTAGGGCGCAGCCCAGCGGGGAGATGGCGCAGAGAATGGCCACGCCGATGGCGTGGCCGGTCTTGCGGCCTGGACTCATCGCCGAAGTTCCCGAGGCCGATGCCTGAGGTCGGCCAGCGCGGGCTGCCGATGTAATCCGTCTCTCTCTCTCTCTCTCTCTGCTGCTGCCGCCTGGTGCATATCGCAGTTCATGGCTTCTCACCGCTTCTTAACAGAGACTTAAGGACTTATTATCGGAGAGTTAATCAGCTCTAAACGACATCCGCAATGGGGTGTTTACCCCATCCTGCCATGCTGCGCCCACGAGCCTCATCCGGGCTTGGCGCGGACCTCGCTGGAGATGGCCTGGAGGGTGCGTGATGTGCTGCAATTACAACGACCACTGACAGAGTCATCGCTAGCCGCTGGAGATGAGCCGCCGGGACGCGGATGTTGAATGAGTTGTGTTACCAACCTGGAATCGGCAGACACCGGGACCTATCGGCGTGTCGCGGACTGCGAACCCGATGGCACCAACGTTTGGCGGGGCGACCGTAAACATTCCGCTGAATAGGCGATGACAGAGGAAAGGGAGGCAACGAGCCGAGCGAGAGGCGGGCGAATGGCCGCGGGCGGGCGGGCCGCGGCAGCGTGAGTCCGCGGGACGGCGATTCCCAGGCGTGTTGGTGAGGGGCCGGGCTGGGAATGGTTCGAGGCTTGGCCTGGCGAAAGTAATGGACCTCCCCCCGTCGCTTGAAAGGCAAAGCGGCGCGACCGGCTTAACCTGGAGGCAGCGGCGCGCATCTGAATCTGAACTTGTTGACGGGGATTATCAGGCTCGCTGGATTGCATCCATGCAAATCTTTAGGCTTGCGCATTCCTGGGTCGCATCTCATTTCCTTTGGCCGGCATGGACTTTCGTGCCAACGAGAAGCAACGTGTTGCGCGCTCCTTTGTGCTGCTTCGCTCTCAAGATGACACTAATCGGTGGGCTTGTCGCTATTCGTATCCGAAGACGCGGCAGAAGTGGTCCAGGGCGGGAAGAATAGGCGAGAGGTGTTCTTCATAAGCGCGCCATCTTCCCAACGAGCGGGTATAAACCGGCGTTGTCACGTCCTGGTAGGTTGGGGAGTTGAGTTGCTTGCCCCGGCTCTTCTCGTAGAACTGCTTCTGGGCCGGGTCCCAGGCCAGGCCGAGGAATGCTGTTACACGCCGTCCCTCTTCCTCAAGGTTCGCCACCAGGCTTTCGTAGCGAGTCTCAAGCCAGGCGAATCCCTCCCACTCGCGCACCGTTAACCAGATGTCCATCAGGTCTGAGTAGTGCTTTGCCACTCGCTCCAGGCTGAGGAAGTTCACATTGGTGGTGTTGAGCGGGATGTTTTGAAAATAGCAGCTCAGGGCGACATCGCGCGGGTCTCGCAGCGCGATCAGAACGCGAAGTTCGGGAAAGACCTTCAGCCAAACCGGCAGCCGGGCTGTGGGAGAAGGGTTTTTGTCCACGAGCACCTTGCCAGCGGCCGGACCCACTTCTTGGCTCAGGGCCTCGATGTAGCGCCGGCGGAGCCCGTTCAGCACCCCGATTGGGTGATTGTTCGACCGGTAAAAGGCCGGTTGCAGCACTTCGAGAAAGGCAGTCGGTTCATCCAGCGCCGCCACGCCCGGGTGCGCATCCAGGACCTCTTCGAGCAAGGTCGTGCCGCTTCGAGGGTGGCCGCCCAGCAATGCCAGGGGAGGAATCGATTCGCGTTTCGGTTCCGGGAAGGTCTTTGCCCAGGCGCGAAGGGTGTCTTTGGGCAGGGCCTTGGTTAAGCGGCTGGCGGCCTCGGCGGACTGGTCGTAATTGTTGAGAAGGGGGTCTGTGTCGGTGAGGGCGCGCACCAGGCTTTTGGCTTCCGCCAGCAAGCGCATCGCTTCGGAGCAACGGCCGGTGCGGTCGAGCACCTGGGCCAATTCATACCGGCAGGCATAGCGGACGTAAGGGTGCTTGGGCTCGGAGCGAATCAGGTCGCGCAATCCGCGCTCGGCATCTTCGAGCTTTTGCTCGCGCCGGTCCAAGACCGCAGCGAAGTAACGTGCCTGGTCGTCGCGCGGGTCCACCGCCAGGCATTCTTCCACCATGCGCCGGGCCTGGGCGAGCTGATGCGTTTGTTCCAGCAGCACCGCCAGGCTGATGCGCGGATTGATGGCGCAAGGATCGGCAGCCGCTGCCTGGGCAAAGCAAGCGCGCGCGGCCGCCGGCTTCCTTAAGGCCTCGTATTGATGACCGACCAGGCTGACAAGCTCCGTGTCACGCGGGTTAAGCTCAATCGCCTTTCTCCAGGCACGTTCGGCCAACTCCGTTCGGCGGAGCCGCGCGGCCACGTTCCCGTATTCGAGCCAGACGGCGGGAACAACCGGATTTTGCCGTATCAGCGACTCATACCGGGGAAACGCCGCCGCAAAATCTTGCGACAGGAGGCATCGCCTGGCTTCGTCGAGCTTCTGCTGGAAATGCATTGACATTGTTTTTTACGAGGCCGCGCCAAAAGCCGGCGCACTCGACAAAATGCCTGCCGGGCGCCTCCGTGACAAGCTTAGTCAAGGGGCCCAGGGGAGCGCATCCCGTGACTACCACCGGGGGCTGCCAATTCCTAAACTCGAAACCCAAAATCCGAAACCCGAAACAAATCCGAAATCCAAAAGCGGCAATAAGCAAAACCCAAGATCCCGGCCAGTGTTGAGCATTTCTCCTTGCCGCATTTGAAATTATTTCGGATTTCGGGCTTCGGATTTATCTGATCGAGATTCGGGGGGTACTGGCGGGATGCGCTCGGCCCGGCGGCCTCCAGAGCTTTTCTGGTTTGACAAAGGCGCCTTTATGCGCTTTACTAATGACATGTTCCCATTGCCTTCCAATGGCAGCAGGGCGGAATGACTCGTGCCGGGCGAAGGCGTTTTCAACTCTATGAAAAAACTACGTACCCACGATACACGCGGGCGGAAGGTGATCTGCACCGTTTCCGCCGCCGCGCTGATGCTTGGCGTTGGCCAGGCTGTAACCATTGGCTTCAACTTTCAGTGCAACTACTGCGCTGCCCCCTCCTACTCCGGGGCCGTCGTAACGGCGCCGGCATTCGGGGTTTCGACGAACTCCTGGCAGAGCTTGCCGCAAATGGACACCGGCTACGGGTGCACGCCAGATTACTATGTTCTCGACCAGGTGATCGACTCTTCCACGTCCACAGGCACGGGATTGAACCCCTTGCCACAAGGCTCTCTCCACGTGACCTGGTCGGCCTACACGGCCAACGTCAGCGGGTTTGGAGGGTATGACCGTTCCGGGCCGCATTACACGTTCGGGGGCAACGGCTACAAACCGGGCAATGAACAGGTCTATTGGGGGTTCTTGCGCGATGGAGTGAACTTCGGTCCAGGCTCGACCGGAGGCGACAACGACCAACCCGGCTACAAGATTGATATCACGGGGCTGAAGAGCGTCTTCCCGAACAATCCATTCGCCGTCGAGTTGGTCGCCTCCTCAGACTCGATGCAAGCCTTGACCAACGTCTTCATCATCGATGCCACCGCCAACACTACACAGACCGTCTTTTATCCGAGCACGCCTCCGGTCAGTGATGCGGGAGCCACGGCTTGGGTGCGCGGCATTGGCGGAGGGCTGAGCACGGCGAGCGACGCGCTGGATACCGACCACCTTGAGATTATCGGCAATCGCGCCGCCCACGGTGGAGACAAGACCAACGGCTTCGATAACGCCAGCACCATCTCCGGGTTCATTGTCACCGATAAGCCGGTCATCACCATGCCGCCCAACCAGGTCGTGGTTTGCCCGGGCGACACAGTCGTCTGGAGCGCGTATGCGGTGGGGGTGCCCCCGCTGGCCTATCAGTGGCGCAAGGACGGCGTGCCCATACCGGGCGCGACGACCAGCAGTCTTGGCCTCACCAACGTTGTTATGGCGGACGCGGCTTCCTATGATGTCGAGGTCACGAACCTCTACGGCTCAGCGATCAGCACCCCGGTCACCATGGACCAGATCGCGATCAACGCCGGCCAGAACTACATCGTCGATTCCAGCACAAACGGCGCCCCGCATACCGGCCTGGATTTCGGCGCCACCTGGCTGGCCTCCAGCACGGACGGGGCGGGAACCACGCGCACGGGTATCATGCAGTTCAGCGCGGCTGCCCCGGGTCAGATCGTCGTCCCTGGCGAGTCCCCCTTTGACACCACGGCGGGCACGATCAGCTTTTGGATGCGTTCTTCAGGCCCAACCAATGCCGCCGGAAATCCGGCGATCCTTTTTGACCGCAGACTTGGCTCTAAAGGGATGGTCATCGCTCTCAATGGCGATGGCACGCTCGAGGTCCAAACGACCGGCTCCTCCGATACGCTGGTCTCAGTAGCGACCGTGGCCGATAACAATTGGCACAACATCGCGGTCACCTGGGACACCAACTCGGTTATAACCCTCTACGTTGACGGGGCGCTGGACAACAGTTACCCCAGCACGACTTGGTCCTGGCAGCCTGGACAGGAGATCGAGCTGGGGCTGTCCCACGACTCCTTCTGGCAGCCGTTTAATGGCTCGCTGGATGACTTCCGCTTCTACAACCAGACTCTGACCGGCAGCCAGCTCGCCTCTATTCACTCCAGCGGCGCCCTGGCAGACGCAACGGCTTTGGTTCTCTGGCTCAATTTTGACGCGGCACCCTCTGCCGGCGCAACCCTGAGCTGGCAGTGTCCGGATGCTATCCTCCAGTCGGCGGATTCGGTAAGCGGTCCTTACACAGACATCCCGGGAGCGACTTCCTCTCCGTATCCGGTGCTCACAGGCAAGAGCGCCAAATTCTATCGCTACCACGGGCATACCCCCACAACGGTCATTGCCAATCCATACCTGATGTAGGTGGCTTGGCGGCTCTCTGACGCGAACATGCTCAGCCGTCGGAGCCCGGTGACTCCGGCGGCGAGGGCGAAGCGTTTGCAACTGAGGCGCACACCGCCATTGGCCATTAGGCATTAGGCATTGGGCATTTCCCATTCTCCATTAGGGACGCCAAATGCCCGATGCCTAATGGGAAATGCTCAACAGGACGGAAGAAGCGGCCCGAGGTCCCCAGAATGGCCCAACCTCGAGGATGTTTGGCCACTGCCCTCGGCCGCACCGCGCCAAGAACGGGATTGATCTCGCTCTATCGCTCTACTTGCTGGGACCTGCGACTGTGTTGGTAGCCGAAGAGGACGAATGGCCCGGGGCGAGGTTGGTCACTGCCGCCGCGGCCGCTGCCGTAGCCGCTGTTGCGGTGTCTGCCGCCGCCTTCGGCGCTACCGCCGCTGGGGCTGGCGCCGTCTTGGCGGGTGCTGTTTTGCCCGTCGCCTCGGGCGCCGCCTGGCTCTCCGGAGCCTTGATTGCAGCCGAAGGGGTAGCGGTCGCATTGGTGGTCGCCGGAGTCATCGGGCTGAGTTGGAAATTCGTGCCTGCGGGGGCCGTGACAGGGGTCGGCGTGGTCTTGGAAGGCGGGGGAGCGACTTCACCGGGGATCGGCTTGGGTGGCTTGGCAAGGTTCTGCATGAACTGGGAGCTGTTCTCGTTGTGGTAAGAGCGCTCGAGCACCGCAAGCAGCAAAGCCAGGATGAAAAAGATGGTCGCCGAATACTTGGTTATTTTCGTCAGGACGGTGCCCGAACCAGCGCCGAACAGGGCGTCTGAGGCAGCGGAGCCGAAGGCCAAGCCGACGCCTGCCTCCTTCTTCGGCAATTGGATCAACACGAGAAAGGTAAGAACCACGCAGTTCAACACCAGCACAAAGGTCAGAAGACCAACAATAAAACCCATACTTCAGTCCGTATTTAAATGGCTCTTTTTAAAGCTAAATCGAATTTTTAACTATATCAGCAAAGCTCCGTACTTCAAGGGAAGCTCCGCCCACCAGCGCGCCGTCCACATCCGCCTGGCTCATCAATTCCCGGGCATTGCCTGGTTTAACACTCCCACCGTACTGGATGCGCGTGCGGCGGGCAACTGTTTCGTCAAACAGGTCCGCCAGCAACCGCCGGATGAACGCATGCGCCTGCTGGGCCTGGTCGGTTGTGGCCGTCTTGCCTGTCCCAATGGCCCAGACCGGCTCGTAGGCCAGAATCGTCTCGCCCATCTGCTCTTTGCTCAACCCGGCCAAGCTGCCGCGCACCTGCCTTTCAAGCACCTTCTCCATCTGGCCGGCCTCGCGCTCCGCCAGGGTTTCACCGATGCAAACAATTGGCTTGAGTGAAGAGGCGTGAGCCGCATGGGCTTTGGCGGAGATTAACGCGTCGGATTCCTTCTGGTACTGGCGCCGCTCCGAATGGCCCAGGATGACGTAGCGCACTGAAAATTCCTTGAGCATCATGGCCGCGATCTCCCCGGTGTAGGCCCCGCCATTCTTCTCGTGCATGTTCTGCGCCCCAAGCCGGATGTTGCAGTCGAGAATCACCTTCGACACCTCGGAGAGTGCCGTAAAGGGCGGGCAGACCACCAAGTCAACCTCCTTCACGTTGGCCAACTCCAACTTCAGCCCGTGGACGAGATCCAGCGCCTCGGCCACTGTCTTGTTCATCTTCCAGTTTCCGGCAATAATCAGCTTTCGTTCTTTTATCATTGTAAAATTAATTCCGCTCAACGCTCGTTCAGCACCGCCACCCCCGGCAGTTCCTTTCCCTCGAGAAACTCCAGGCTCGCCCCGCCGCCCGTGCTCATGAAAGTGACCTGGTCGCCCAGCTTGGCCTTGTTAAGCGCCTTCACGCTGTCGCCCCCGCCAATAATGCTCTTGGCTCCGTGCTGGCGCGTGGCTTCCGCCACGGCCCGGGCGACGGCATTGGTGCCCTCGGCGAAGCGTTTGTCTTCAAACAGGCCCATAGGGCCGTTCCAAAGGATGGTCTTTGCCTTGGCCACTTCCTGGCAATAGGCATTGATCGTGGCGGGGCCAATGTCCAGTCCGGCGGCATCCTCCAGGCAATTCATATCGGCGTTCACCCGCACATTCTGATACTCGATGACCGGCTTGCCTTTCTTGTCCAGTTTGTCCGTCTTGACCGGCGAGGCCACCACGTCATCCAGGGGCAGCAGAAACCTAACACCGCGTTCTTTGGCCTTCGCCAAGGCTGCCTTGGCCACTTCGGTCTTGTCCGATTCCACCAGGGACTTGCCGGTCTTGAACCCCTGCGCCAGCCGGAACGTATAGGCCATGGCGCCTCCGATAAGCAGGCTATCCGCCTTCTCCAACAACCGGTCAATGACCTGGATCTTGTCGGAGACCTTCGCCCCGCCAAGCAGTACCAGGAAAGGCCGGGCCGGATTCTCCAATTCCTCGCCCAGGAACTTAAGCTCCCGCTCCATTAACAGGCCCGCCGCGCACTGGCCGCCGCGCCTGGCCACCACCCGAGCGACACCTTCGGTCGAAGCATGGGCGCGGTGTGCGGCCCCAAAGGCGTCATTGACATAGACCTCCGCCACCCTGGCCAGTTTCTCCGCAAAGGCGGGGTCGTTTTTCTCCTCTTCGGGATAGAACCTCACGTTCTCCAGCAGAACCACGTCCCCGGGCTTCATCACCCCCACCGTCTTCTCCACTTTCTCCCCAATGCAATCATCCACGAATGCCACCGGATGGACCAGCAACTCCGCCAATCTCTCCGCCGCCGGGCGCAACGACATCGAGGGCTCGCGCTTGCCCTTGGGACGGCCCAAGTGCGCTGCCAGAATCAGCTTGGCGCCCTGGTCGCTCAGCAACCGGAGCGTCGGCAAGGTCGCGACAATACGCGTCGCGTCGGTGATGGCCATCTGGCCGTCCTTTTCCTCCAGGGGCACATTGTAATCGACGCGCACAAAAACGCGTTTGCCCCCCACATTCAAATCTCTGACTGTCAGCTTCGGCATAAATCGATTCTCCTGAATAGAGCCACCGAGAGTACAAGGTTTCCATATAGAGTCAAAGCCAATTCACTATGTCGAGCGAGTCCCGTCTCGGGTGAAAGAGGTTTGTGACGCGTCCCGTGTCGGGATCTACGCCTGTGAGGTTCG
This sequence comes from Limisphaerales bacterium, assembly GCA_046703605.1. Lineage (GTDB taxonomy): Bacteria > Verrucomicrobiota > Verrucomicrobiia > Limisphaerales > UBA8199 > JAJYHY01. Next base: position 168 of record JBJKSV010000059.1, on the reverse strand, counting down.
TGCCTTTGTGGAGATTGCAGTCAATGCAGGCCAGAGCCAGATTGGCCAGGTCATCGCTCCCGCCATGGACTCGCGGAATGACGTGTTCAATATGCAGCGCCGCTAGCGGGGAGTCCTCTTCGCGCAACTGGCAGTACTCGCAGCGATGCGCCGCCCTTTCCCGCACGC
>JBJKSV010000058.1:0-5923 GCA_046703605.1 Limisphaerales bacterium | reverse complement strand
ACCCAGGCCAAAAAGACTTACGATTTTCTGGTCGAGAACCTGCATCTTGACTGCGAGATGGCAAACCAGATGTGGAAGTTCGACGTGCTCAACATTCCCAAGCTGCGTGAGATGGCGGTCAAGGATGCTCTGACCGCGGATGTGATTTTCATTTCGAGCCGCGGGGGGACGGGATTGCCACGAGCGGTTACCTCCTGGATCGAGGAATGGGTCGAGCGAGGCGGCAATGCCATCGCGTTAGTCGCCCTGTTTGGCCAAGGAGAGGATCAGAGCGGACCCACGCGCGCCTATCTTGCGGATGTGGCACGGCGCGCGAAGGTCGGATTTTTCGCCCAGCCAGACGAGTGGCCGCAGAGGTCGGACCAGATCGAGTTGGCGCAGGATAACCAGACCGCCTCGGAAATGGGACAGAGAACGTTCTCCACCCTTGCTGGGGCAATGCAGCAGGAGGTCGTCCGCCCGCACTGGAGCGTCGCTGAGTAAGGCACATTGCTGCATTTCTCCACAGACCTCATTCGGGTCATCACCCTAGTCGCGCGCTGACGCCTTAGCCCGAATATTTACGCAGGGTAGTTGCGCGGCCCTTCGCCGGCCGCGCCGGAATACCGCAGGATGCAAATGGAAGAGGGTTTATGCGCGCGATTTGGAAAGGAACAATTAGTTTCGGCTTGGTTTCCATCCCGATCTCCCTGTATCCAGCCACCCGGCGCGAGGAGTTGAGATTCCATTTGCTTCGCAAGAGCGATCTCAGCCCGATCAACTACCGGCGTATTGCCGAAGCGGATGGAAAAGAGGTTCCCTGGGAAGAGATTGTCAAAGGGTATGAGTACGAGAAGGGCAAATACGTGGTATTGAAGGAGGAGGATTTCCGCCGGGCGGATATTGAGGCGACGCAGAGTGTCGAAGTGGCCGAGTTTGTGCTCTTAAAGGAGATCGACTCGATGTACTTCGACAAGCCCTATTACTTGGAACCAGAGAAGGCCGGGGTGAAGGCTTACGCCCTGCTTCGAGAGGTGCTCAAGCGGACCGGCAAGGTGGGGATTGCGAAGGTGGTGATCAGGACGCGGCAGCACCTGGCCGCATTGAAGCCGGAGAACAACGCGCTGGTGCTCGAATTGATGCACTTTAGCGAAGAACTCGTGGAGGCGGCGCAGTTGCATTTGCCCGACGGGGCCGAGGTGGGCAAGAGCGAACTGGACATGGCAGCCGAGCTCGTGAACCGAATGAGCGGCAGATGGGACGCGGCCAAATACACCGACGACTATCGGCACGCGCTTCTGAACTTAATAGGGGAAAAAGTCCGGCTGGGCGGACGAACCCCGCCGGGAGCAGGGCCTCCGAAACGTCCGAAGAGGAACGTCATTGATTTGGCGTCCATTCTCCGGGAGAGTCTCGAACAGACAGGCAAGGGCGTGGCCCCTAAGGCGAAGCCGGCCCAGAAGAAGAAAAAGGTCCTCAAGAAGGCAGCTTGAGTCTCAAGGCAAATCAGAGCAAACGAGATCTTTCTCACACGCGCGAGCCGGCGGGAAGCCGCGGCGCGAGCAAGGGTACGGCTCAGCCAGGTTTCGTCGTACAGAAGCATGCAGCTCGGAGGCTCCAGGGGAAAAAGCTCAAGGGCGAATGGACGCTCGTGCGCACGCGGATGCGGCAAAATGCTGAGACACCTCAATGGCTGCTGCTCAAGAGCGGGAGCGACACTTCGCCAGTATCCAAACGGGGTGACGATACATCGGCGCTTTCAGGCCGCTCGTTCAACCAGATTGCGTCTCAGGTGACAGCCAAGAACCGAGACGCCTCGCGCGAGACTAAGGCTGGGTTTGTTGAGCCGATGAAGGCTCAATTAGCGAAGGAGTTGCCAGCGGGGCCGGAATGGACTTACGAGATAAAATTCGATGGGATTCGGGCGTTGGCGATCAAGCGTGGGGGAGAGACCAGGCTCTTTTCGCGGACGGAGAAAGACATTACCCGGAAGTATCCGCAAGTGGCGGAGGCGGTCGAGCGATTAGGTGAGAGATCGCTAGTGCTGGATGGCGAGATCGTCGCGCTGGACCGGCGGGGCCTCCCGTCGTTTCAATTGCTCCAGTCATACGAACAGGCGGGTCAGGAGAAGCCGCCGCTCTTTTATTACGTCTTCGATCTGCTGCACCGTAATGGGCGAGACCTAACTCCCCTGCCGCTTGAGCAGCGAAAGGCGGAGGCTGAATCGGTGCTGGAAGGCGCGCCGCCGGCCCTGCGGTTTTCCTCCGGCATTGTTGCGGATTCAGCTCGAGTCTTGCGTGAGATGCGCAAACGGGGGCTTGAGGGCCTTGTTGCCAAGCGGAAGACCTCCAGGTACGAAAGCGGCAGGCGCAGCGGCGCTTGGGTGAAGTTCAAGTGGACCCTCCAGCAGGAGTTTGTGGTTGGGGGCTATACCAAGCCCAAGGGCGGGCGCACGCACTTTGGAGCATTGCTGGTCGGATATTACGACGGTGGCCGGCTGCTGTTTGCGGCGAAAGTGGGGACGGGATTCGATCTGAGGCAACTCGAGTCGCTGCACGCGAAATTCCGAAGGTTGGAGCAAGAGGACTGCCCTTTTGCAAACCTGCCGGAGCGGCTCGGCAGTGCCGGGAGAGGGCTCACCGCACGGGCGATGAGCCAATGCACTTGGCTGAAGCCTCGATTGGTGGCCGAAATTCGTTTTGCCGAGTGGACTCGCGACGATCACCTGCGACAACCGGCTTTCCTGGGCCTGCGCGAAGACAAGCCGCCCGAGGAAGTGGTTCGCGAGCAGCCCGCCTGAGTGGCTTCAGCTTAGGGCTGGCAGCACAATCTCAAAGCGGGTGCCTTGCCCCGGCGTGCTCTCCACCGAGATTTCCCCGTGGTGTTGCTGGATAATCCGGCGTGTAATGGCCAGGCCCAGGCCGGTTCCGTTCGGTTTGGTCGTGAAGAATGGCTCAAAGAGCTGGGCTTGAACCAGGGGCGGGATACCGCAGCCGTCATCCTCAATCGAAACGTGAAGGCGCGGTTGCCGACTGGCATCCCGGAGCGCGCCGGTCTCGCTCCCCGAGGGTGCCGTCCAGGTGCGAATGGTTAGAGTGCCTTCGGGGTTGAGCGCCTCCAGCGCGTTGAGAAACAGGTTCAGAATGGCCTGTTGAAGCTGGGCGTCATCGCCGGCGATGAGATCCGACGCGGCCTGGAACTCGCGTTTGAGGAGGATGCTGGCGGCCGTTGCGCGCGGCTGGATCAGGAGCAGTGCCTGATCGAGGACCTCATGCACCCGGATCTTGGAAAACGCCGGGCGGGATGGATTGGCAACTCGCAGCGTATGGGCGATGATGCCGTCTATGCGCGCCACCTCGCGGGGGGCGACTTTTGCCAATTCGGCGTCCGCCCTGTTCTCCAGGAGCAAGTCCATGAAAGATTTGACCACCATGAGGGCGTTCTTGATCTCGTGGGCCATGGTGGCAGTCATCGTTCCGAAACTGGCCAGGTGTTCCAGGAGTTGGACGCGCTGTTCGTAACGAGCGGCGGCGGTCAGGTCATTGAGCACCAGCACGACCGCACAGGCCCTTGCGTTCTGCAGCAGAGGGGTTGCATCGATCCTGAGGCAGAGGGGGGCTTCCGGCGGGCGTCCGAGATCGAGCCGAGCCCCTTCAACCGCTTTGCGCGAAGCAAAGGCCTCGCGGACAAGTGCCTGGATGGATTCCGGCAGCCTCTCCAGCGCCAAATCCTGCGACTGGCCCGCCCCAAGGCCCAGCATCCGGGCTGCACCTCCTGCAACGGCCACAATCCTGAGCTCGCTGTCGATGAGGACGGCGCCGCACGGATGGTGCAACGCTGCCACCCCATCGAGCTCGTCGCGGTTCTGTCGTGTTTCTAGCGTCATGGCACAGGTCTTGGGCCGTCCTCAACCAACCGGACTCGGCCAGGCAACGGCCTGAGTTGCGTCGCCTCGTAACAGCGCCGCTGAAACTGGCGTACGGGCCGGTCAGGGTGGTCGGTATGGTCGGTAACTTGACAATACCTTTGACTCAGCGTGTTTGCAACATGCTATGCCGGCTGAGTTGAGTCACGAAAAAATGGAGAAATTCTTCTGCGCAAAGACGATTGCGGTCTTGTCCGGCCACGCATATCCTCCAAGGCGTTTCTGAGTCGGGTGTGAGTCACCCTCGGGCTTGGTGCAGGCTTCCCCGGACGAGAGGCCCCTGGGAACTCGCGGGCGAGACGTCCGCGCCAGGTGTTGTGCCCGAAACATTGCACCCCCCTGAACCCATTCAATTGACAAAATGAAAGCCTGGTCTCTTCTAGTCAGTCTGCTGGTCTTTGGCGCCACTGTTCATGGGGCGGACCTGCGAATTGGAATTATCGGCTGTGACACGTCTCATGCCGTTGATTTCACCGAAATCCTCAATAATCCCAAGGCCAAAGACCATGTGCCGGGTGGGAAGGTGGTGGCGGCATTCAAAGGCGGGAGCCGCGATATAAAGGCGAGTTGGTCGCGGGTTGATGGATTTTCCAAGACGCTACGAGACAAATACAAGGTCAAGTTCTACCCGAATATCGAGGAACTCTGCCTTCATGTCGATGCGGTCTTGCTCGAGAGTGTTGATGGGCGTCCTCATTTGGCGCAGGTCAGGCCGGTGCTCCAGGCCCATAAACCGGTGTTCATTGACAAGCCGATGGCGGCGTCTTTGCACGATGTTCTGGAGATCTTTCGCCTTGCAAGAGAGGCGAAGGTGCCGGTGTTTAGTTCTTCCTCGCTCCGGTACGGGAGAACGACTCAAGCGGTGCGCCACGGCGCTATCGGCAAGGTGATGTATGCCGAGACATCCAGCCCGTGTGAACTGGAGCCTCATCATCCGGACCTGTTTTGGTACGGCGTGCATGGAGTGGAGTCGCTTTTTACGGTCATGGGCACAGGCTGCCAGACCGTGCGGCGCGGAGTAACGCCCGACGGCAAGATCGAGGTGACCGGCCTCTGGGAAGGTGGAAGGAGGGGCGTATATAAAGAAGCGAAGGAATACGAGGGTTTGGCGAAAGGTGAAACGGGTGAGTCGCCTGTGGGGGCGTTTGACGGCTATGCACCCCTGGTCTCGGAAATTATGAAGTTCTTCCAAACCGGCGTTGCGCCGGTGTAGCCCGAAGAGTCAATCGAGTTCTACGCGTTCATGGAGGCTGCGGATCAAAGCAAGCGCCAGGGCGGCACGCCGGTCCGGCTGCGAGACGTAGTTCGGCGGGCAAGAGGCGCCGGGCGTGAGTAGAGGAGCGCGGTCAGGCTCAGAAAACTCCGCCGATTGTGGGGCAGCGGCGCGCAGCGGACTGCGCGCCCTACCTGCGCCGGAAAACGTTCGGGCTAGGGCTTGCGCGTTGAATGTTCCATGACCCAATAGGCATCAACATTCTTGGGTGATGGAACATTCAGAGAAGTGAGGCGGCCGATGGGTGGGGTTGTGCGGGGGTCGCGCCACTTGTGAATCTCGGCATGGCCGTCCGCGAAGGAAACGCCGCCGGCGCCATCATGATAGCTGCCTGGGAAATCGACGAGATACCACGCCTGGGACTGATTGGGCCAGCCGTTCATCGAGGTACACCACTCCCCATCGTTGATGCTGTCGCATCTTTCGTCGAGGAAGACGATGGTCATTGCAGGCCCCGGCTTAAGGATGTTGCTCATCTTCTTGTATTTTGTGTAACCGCTGGAACCGGCGAAGGCATCGGCGTCGATACTGCCGAACCAACTGAGCATCGAGTAACTCCGCTGCCTCGGAAGTGTTTGCCCCTTGTAAGGCCCGGAGGGGACCAGGCAGGGGTACTTGTTGTCGGCGGGGCATCGCCAGATGCCGACGCTATTGCCGCAATAGGGCCAGAGCCGACTCCTCTTTATAACCAGATCCACATTCCAATTGTTCGCATTGGCGCCATCGGTCGCCGGATTGCCGCTCCA
>JBJKSV010000057.1:0-5861 GCA_046703605.1 Limisphaerales bacterium | reverse complement strand
CATTCACTTTGCAGGACTACGAAGCGTTTCGCCCGCCCGCCCGCGTAAAATGCCATCCACTGCCGGAGGAGGTGGGGCGCGCGGTCGGGCAGGCAGCTTCGGATTTGCGCAGGCAGGTCGAGTTTCTTGGGAGCGTCACCGGCAGTCTGCTGCCAACCCTCCTTGATTGGAAACGAATGCGCTGGGTGGAAGTCCGCCGGGTCTTTGAACTCGCCGGGGCAAACGCCGTGCCAATCGTCTCGGTGGTTAGCGTGCTCGTCGGTATGATCATCGCCTTCGAAGCCGCTCAACCATTGGCGCAATTCGGGGCTCAAATCTTTGTGGTCAACATGATCGGACTGGTGATGGTGCGTGAATTGGGACCATTGCTGGCGGCGGTTCTCCTTGCCGGGCGGTCAGGCTCGGCGTTTGCGGCCGAAATTGGCACAATGAAAGTGAACGAGGAATTGGACGCGCTGCAAACCCTCGGGCTTGACCCTATTCGTTTTCTAGTCGTTCAGCGCATTACCGCCGCGATCATGCTGACGCCCCTGCTGACCGTTTACGGAACCTTTCTGGGTGTCGCTGGCGGCGTGTCGGTGGCACTCGTCCTGGGATTTCCTCTGTCCCTGATTTTTCACCAACTGGCCTCTGCACTCCACTTGAGCGATGTCGCATTGGGCGTCGCGAAGGCGGTGGTGTTTGGCGCCGTCGTCTCCGCCGTCGGCTGCTTGCGCGGATTGCAGACACGACAGGGTCCGAGCGCTGTGGGCGTTTCAACAACACGGGCTGTGGTGACGAGCATCGTGCTGATCGTCATTGCTGACGCTGTGTTTTCGATTCTTTTCTTTGTCCTTAAGCGATGAACGACGCTGGTGAAATCACGATTTCGGTGCGCAACCTCAAGGTTGGGTATGGGGAAAACGTCATTCTCCAGAACATCAATTTTCAGGTGAGCCACGGTGAAGTGTTCGTGATTTTGGGCGGCTCCGGCAGTGGCAAGAGCACGCTGTTGAAAAATCTGATCGGCCTTTATACGCCGTTGGAAGGCGAGGTGTGGATTGAAGGTGGCAATCTGATTGCCGCCACTGGGGAGGAGCGCCGGCACCTGCTGCGAAGGTTCGGGGTCGCCTACCAGAGTGGCGCCCTGTTTGGGTCCATGAGCGTGCTGGAAAACGTGCGCCTTCCCTTGGATGAGCTGACGGCTTTGCCGGAACCGTTGAAGGAATTGGCGGCTTTGGCCAAACTGAAACTGGTCGGACTTGCGGCGGCGGCGCGCAAATTGCCCTCCGAATTGAGCGGCGGCATGCAGAAGCGTGCAGCCATCGCGCGGGCGATGGCTCTGGACCCGCGGATCCTTTTCCTGGATGAACCATCGGCAGGATTGGATCCGGTTACATCGGCGGACTTGGATCTGCTAATCAAGGACCTGGCGCATCATTTGGGCTTCACCTTCGTGATTGTCACGCATGAGCTGGCCAGCATCTACGAAATCGCCGACCGCGTCATCATGCTCGACAGCCAAGCCCGGACGATTATCGCTGAGGGGCGCCCCGCCGAGCTGCGCGAGACGTCTGCCGACCCGTGGGTGCATAGATTCTTCAACCGCGAACCGGATGCGGTCGCGTCCGGACTCCATCTCTAAGCCCCATGAGCCAACCCATTAACAATTTCAAACTCGGTTTGTTCACCCTCTGCGGCGTGCTGCTTTTGATCGCCGGCATTCTGGCGTTTGGTGCGCGGAGCTACTTCGTGCCGATGAACAGGTTTGAAACCTACATTAAAGCAGATGTAACTGGACTCGCGGTTGGCTCTGCTGTGGAACTGCGTGGCGTGCGGGTCGGGAAGGTCACCGGCATTGACTTCTCCTGGACGGAATACAAGCCGACTCAGCCCAGCTATATCGTGGTGGACTTTGAAATGCGTAGCGACATCGCGCCCGGGTCCCCCAGTTCGAAGCGAAACGCTTTGCTCCAATTAGCCGTCCGGAGGGGCCTTCGCGCACGTGTCAAGGCCAAGGGCATTACCGGAACCAGCATCCTGTCCCTCGAATACGTGAATCCGGCGGACAATCCGCCTGCCCAGGTTCCTTGGACACCTAAGCATACTTACATTCCGTCTGCCCCCGGAGAATTTGGCGAGTTGCTGGCCTCAGTGCAAAAGACCCTGCACAACGTCGAGAGCCTTGATTTCAACACCTTGAACCACCTCCTGGTTGGCGACCTAAAATCGGCAGGAAAGGTCTTGGATAATGCGCGGCAATTCAACTTTGGCGAAATGAGCACGAACGCAAATACCCTGCTGGCCGATTTACGAAACAGCAATACCCAACTGAAATCTTTGATCCAGGACGCCGACACCACAGTTCGGAAGGCGAGATTGGAAAAGTTAACCCGTGATTCTGACAGCCTGATCGGCCAATTACACGACGTGGTCGCCAGAGTAGAGCCTGGAGTTGCGAGCATTGATTTTAATGCGCTGAACCAGACGCTCACGAGTGCCCGGCAGACCGTCCGCGACATGGACGATGTTCTGGCTCAATTGAAACAATATCCTTCCGGCTTTCTTTTCAGCAAACCCCCAAGACCACTGAAGCGTGTGGAAACCACTGAAATGCCATGAAACATTACGAACACCTCTGCGACATCCTGTCTCCCTTCGTTCGCTCGGGATGGATTTCAAGAACTTCCGGGGCTGTGCTGCTTGCGTTCACGCTTCCGTTTTGCGGTTGTCTGTCCAGGCCACCTTTGAACGAGCGGACATTCGCCTTCAGCGCGCCCGCGCCGCTCACCACAAACGAACCGCCACGCCATGGGGTGTTGCGTATCCAATCCTTGCAGATTTCCCCGCCATTTGATGGGCGTTCGTTCATTTATCGAACAGGAGAATTCGCCTACGATCCCGACCCCTACGCCGGGTTTTTGGGTCTGCCTGCCGAACAACTGGCCGGACCTGTCAGCGAAATCCTCCGCGGCAATGGCTGCTTCGGCGACGTTGTCGAAACGGGCAGTGAAGCCCAGCCGGATGCCTTGGTTGACATCACCCTGACCCAACTCTACGGCGATATTCGCAAACCAGGGGCGCCCTTCGCCGTCCTCGCAATGCGGGTCACACTCCTGGAAGCCACTAATGGACTGCCTGGGAGGGTAATCCTTCAACGAGATTATTCGCGCCGTATTTCTATGGCCTCAACTAGCCCCGCCGCGCTCATCGCCGGTTGGAACCGAGCGATGGTTCAAATACTTGACGAGGTCGCGTCGGACTTTCGAAGTCACGCTATTGAAGATCAACGTCACGGAGAACGCGGCGGCACTTTTTCAGAAAAATGATCTCGAATACAAAACAATCTGTTTTGGGCGGCCATCGGGTTGTGGAACGACCCTCGCGATTTGTACGAAAAAGAAAACAAGAAATCAAAGACATGATAGCCAACCAACTGCTCCACAATCTCGGCCAGAGCCTCTGGCTGGATAACATTTCAGGCTGCATCTTATGGAGCAACTCGGTGGCATCGAGGATTTGCCGCGCTCGTTCCCGAGCGGCATCGATGCGGGCAGGCAATTGCGCGCGGACCAACCCGGCGTAGCACTCGTGCCCCACTTGCTCCGCATATTGATCACAAACGACCGCATAATTCTCACCCAGCGTGCGGGCTTCGAGCTGGCGCCGGATGAACCGCTCGATGCTTTTTCCCATGCCCCGGAGCTCGCGCAACCCCTCCGTTGCCCCCTTTAGGCAGTTCTCCAGATGGATGAACGGCTCCTTGTCATCCAAAATATCCACGACGATGGCCAAGGCCTCTTCGCGGCTCATGCCCTCATGCCGCTGGGTCTATTCCAGTTCCAATGCATCGAGCACATGGACATACGTCCTCGCATTCGGGGCCGCGAGGACGCGGAATAGCCCAGGGCGGATCTCCCGGAAAAGTTCAATGGCCAACGAACTCAATGGCAAGCGACCTGATCTACCACCAGTTTAACCGGTTGAAGGTGGAGATCGGCGACTTCCGCCATTTCCTCAGCCTGTATGCGCCAGACAAACTGCCGGAGGGGCGCCGCTTGCGTGAAATGATGAACAGCTTGGTGTTCTGCATCGAGGGCTGGGATAGCGATGCGCGCGAGATTCACATGTTACCGCCGATCCGGCGGTTCTACTCGGCCTTCCACGATGCGTGGCCCTATTGGCTGTTCTTCTGCAATTTGGAGGTAGACACGCTTAGGGCCATGTCGATGTGCTGCCTCCCATCCGTCAACACGTTGCAGGTGGACGGCCAGTCCCGGGTCGCCGTCACCTGTTGAGCCGGTCGAGGTGCTCGAATTCCTAAAGGGTGATTTCCCGCCGATGAACGTGATGGGCAGGCGGGCCGAGAAGTTCGAGGAGAGGGTTTACGACCGAAAAAAGGCCGTCTTTGAGTATTTCGGTTTACCGCTTCAGGCATAGTCGTAGGAATCGCCTATGAATCGGCCTCAGATACCGCTCTTCGGCGTTTCGAGCCACGACCGTGTCCCATCCTGGCCCTATTCAGCCTGAGCCGGGTTTCCGCCCCGCAAGTAGCTCCTCACAGGGGGTTGGTTTCCGCGTGAACGGGGCTTTGATCAAGATGGATGGAGAAAGGGACTCCGATTTTCAAGAACAAGTTGCAGACCAGAAGGTCAATTTGCGTGACTGGAAAAGTGGCAAAGAAGTGGCAAAGCACGAGTCTTCTCGGTCGTGTGGAAAAGTAAGGGGAATGCCTCGAACCCATTGATTTGCAGAACCCTGGGAGGTGGTGGAGCCGAGGGGGTTCGAACCCCTGACCTCCTGAATGCCATTCAAGAGAAACATGTTCGCCTGCCGTGACTTTCGAAAGATTGTGCGACTATCCGTCATATTCCGTTCCTTAATGACCCTGCCCTGCGCTAAGATCTGCACCTCTGACTTAAGTTCAGGGGTTTTGGTTGCTGTCCAAACCGCATGCAGAAACATCGCCTACGAGCGATTAGGGTCCAACATCTTCTCTCCGCGTTCGCAAATTTGACACTAATGCACCAAAGCAGCCGCGGAAGGCGCGAATCGAGACTTATTCCTTCCTTCAGGACTGTAGAGAGGTCGCCCAGTGGGGATTGTCAGTCGGGATGATCCGTTTTCTTCGGTAGGTTGGCTCTGGTTCCTAACTCCGTTGCTCCAAAGCGGCCAGCACTGTCGGCCAGTGGAACCGCCAAGCACGCCGGTTGAACCGAATGCAGGGGATCCGTCCCAATCTCACCTGTAATCGGATCCAGCGCGGCGAATACTCTAGTCTTTCGGCCAGTTCAAAAATCGTTATCAACTTTTCGTTGTCCACAGTCTTTAGTGAAGTTTGTTGTTTTCGCTCGACCTGGCTTTCTTTTGCGGAGCATGGTTGGGCAGGTGATCACAGTCGGCATGGACCTGGCACCTGCACGGCAGAGCAGGACCACTTGGAAAGAGTCTTGGGTGCTCGTTTGGAAGTGTCGGCCACGACAGACTTTGGCCGTCTGGATGGCTCTGGGCTTGGTGCGCCTGTGCAAAGGGCGGACCTATGACGCTGAACCTCTCAAACCCGGCCACAAGTAGATGAAGATCCCGACGGATTTGCTTGGCAAAGACCACGTTGAATACGCTGTTGGCCCCCGCAAACCCAAGAGTCTGGCTCTCAGAGAGGCACGCGCCAGGTTGGTCGAGATAATTAAGCAGGAGGGCGCGCTATCATCCCGCACAGCACCAATGATAACCGACAAGTTTGACGACTAAGTACAGGATGCCAAACTTCCCGATAAAGTGCGCCTCCGCGTGTTTGCCTTGGCACTCGGTGACATCGGCTGCGTGCGACTCCTGCGGCTGGAAATCGCAAATCGGTCCCTCGGCGGCCGTATGCTGGCGGG
>JBJKSV010000056.1:0-7836 GCA_046703605.1 Limisphaerales bacterium | reverse complement strand
CGGCACCGCCGCCCAGAGGAGGGCCCGCCCTACCCGCGCATGAAATATCCGGGCCAAGCTGATGCCGTGAAATCGGCGCAATCGAGAAGAAGGGCGCCCGCGCTCCTGTCACCACCTGAGCAGTAGCCATATCGTTTGGCCGGCTCAATGCCGTGTACTACGGCCCGAGGCACTTCCAGGCTTGAGTGCTGGTCCTCATCGTGCTCAAAGAGGCCGATGAGAACCGCGAGGGCCAGGCCGGCAATCAGCCCGGCGGAAAGCTTGAAACGGTCATGGGAATGGAACTGGAGCTCCGGGAGCAAATCCGCGCACGAGATGCATAGGAAAGTGCCGGCGCAAAACCCGAGCGCGGCGCCCAGGAACAGCGGGTCCATGTGTGCCAGACGGCTGGCGCCGAGGTAGAATACGACAACACCCAGCGGTGTGGTCAGCGCGAACAGGGCGTTCAAGAGGTGGCCCAAGCTCCGCGAACAGCCGCTGGTGGTGGTGACCGTTGAGACCGCGACGGCGTCGAAGGGCTTGTGCAGGATGATGACCAGCGCCGTGCCAATCCCCACCAGGACGCCTCCGTGCCGTTGCGATTCGGCTACCACGGCCGCAGCCAGCGCAAACCCGCCGATAAGCGAGTGAAGCGACATGCCCAGAGCGGTTCCTACCCAGGCCAGTCCGCCGGAGGAGGATTTTATCTCGGCGGGGTGTTCATGGTGTTCATGGTGCGCGTGCTCAGCATGCTCATGTGAAAGGCTCGAGTCCAGCCCCTCTTCGCCCGGGTCTTCCGGCACGTCGTGGTGATGATAGGGCAGAAATCTTTGCAGGAAGAACATCGTCAAAAACCCGCCAAGCGCCCACTCCATCACACGGTCCAATGAATGGTATTGTTCAAGGGCATCGGGGATAAAATGAAGCAACGCCATCCCCAACATCAGCCCCGCCACAAAGCTAATGGCCGTCTGCAAGCGAGTATGGGTCAATCGCATGGTGAGGATGACCCAGCCACCCATCAAGGAAGCGAGGGCCACCAGCGCGCTATAAACGATCAATAATGCTCCGGTATGCATGCAGGCACTTTTCAGTTCTCGTTGCTTGGTTCAAAAACATCGCAACTCGCCGGGTATTGGGGGAATTCCGCTTTCAGATCTTACAGCGCGGATTGCCTCTGAACCAAGAACCAAGCTCTGCTACCAGGAGATATTTGTCAAGATACGAAGCCGTTGTTCTCTGCCCGCGTAGGGACTATTGGGGCGAGCGGGGCTGGGAGTGGAGCCTGCGGAGGAATCCTGTTGCCCAAAATAAACCCGGCAGGCACAACACCCCCGCTCGCCCGGCCCGATACCATAGCGGACTGTGGAGGGCGCGTCCGAGAAGGCCGGGCTTCAACGGTTCAGCGGGGAGGAGATAGAGCGCAAGAGCCAGCAGGGCCAGGCACAGCGCCAACGCCAAGCCCCGGGTAAGAAGGTCAAGCTCCGCACGGCCCAGGAACCACAAGGCCGCAAGCATGCCCAGGGTCCACACGAACAGGGCGCAGGAAGGGATGTCCCATTGCGGCTGCCAATCCGGGAAATTCCAATAGAGCTCCAGGCCAGCCAAACCGATATAGAGACCGGCGGAGGCCAGAACCCATGCCAAAATCAGAAGGAAACGCTTCAGAGCCGTGATTATACACGAGAGTAAGACGGCCCGCTGGAAAAAACTCGCTTTGGGTTCCTAGACAGTGTATAAGCGGACGGATGATTCGTGCCGACCTTCTCAGGCAAGTCGCGAGCCGGCCCGTGCGGATGTCGTACTGGTTCATGCTGGCGGCGTTTGTGCTGATCGGGGTGCTGCAGCTTACGACGCCTCTCTTAGCGGTACTGTTCGCCTATCTCGCCCTGGCCGAGCTCGGCGCCATCAAGAAGGGGGGCAAATGGCTGGCGGTCGGATTATTCATCATCCTGCTCGCCGCGGCCAACTACGGTCTGGGTTACCTGGTCAAAAATACCGCCCACGCCCTGCCCCAGATTGCCGAAAAGGCGGTTCCCTCGATCATCCATTTCGCCCGAAGCCACAGCATCGAGTTGCCCTTTACCGATTACGACAGTTTGAAAGACCTGCTGTTGACCACCGCCCGGGAACCCGCCACTTACCTGGGCGACTTCGCCCGGCTGGCCCGGGCGCGGCGAAACAGCTTACGTTCTTGGCGGTCGGCTGCGTGATCGCCATCGGCCTCTACCTGAATCCCCGCCTGGAGCTCAATCGCGACGAGCATCCCATCCGGAACAACTGGTACTCGGTTTCGTGCGATGCCATCGCCGAGCGGTTTCGTCTGTTTTACCGGAGTTTTGCGGTCGTCATGGGCGCGCAGATCCTCATTTCGGCGATTAATACGGTTCTCACCGCTATGTTTATTTTCGCCGTCCATCTTCCCAATGCCATGCTCGTGCTCGGATTGACCTTTGTCTGCGGCCTGCTCCCAGTCGTGGGCAATCTTATCAGCAACGCGATTATTGTAGGCATTGGTTTCACCGTTTCGCCGAGGATGGCCCTGATGGCCCTGGCCTTCCTTATTCTCATCCACAAGCTCGAGTATTTCCTCAACAGCAAAATTGTCGGCCACCGTATCCGAAACCCCGTATGGCTGACGCTGCTCGCCTTGCTGGTCGGGGAGAAGCTCATGGGCATCCCCGGCATGATCCTCGCCCCGGTCGTGCTGCACTACGTCAAGGTCGAAGCCTCCAGTGTCGAAGTAACTGAAGCGGACGCTTTCGAGGAGCCTCTCGAGGCGCTCAAGCGGTAGAGCGGCCACTCAGACCGGCCAAGAACCCCATAGTTGGTCACCGGCCAGACCCCACCCCTTTCCTCATCGCGCAGCCGACATCTTGCCGCCGAGAGTAACTCGGTATAAGTTGAGGTTGGAGGACGAAGATGAGGAGGATATGGAGGATCGGGATTTGTCTCGCAGGAGCGATGATGTTGGCGGGCTGCGCCGGGGGCTATGTTGGCGTTCAACCGGGTTATTATGGCGAGTACGACTATTACTATGGCCCGGGCTACTACGGTCCGTATTACTATGGCTATCCCGAGTATTACGAGTATGAGCCCCACTACTACCGCTTCTACCACCATGAACACCCTTTCCACCACGAGTTTGAGGAGCACGAACACGGTTTTGAGGGGCACGAATTCCGAGGCAACCATGGATTTGCGGGCCATGGTCTCCATGGTGGTTTTCGTGGCGGGGCTCACGTCCCGGGAGGCCTTCACCACGGCGGGCGCGTGGCCCACCCTCACGCCCGAGGAGGCCATCGCAGGTAGGTTGTTTGGCCGCTTTGTTCTGAGGCGCCGAGCCGCAGGTTCAGCGCCATTTCGCACCAAGGCCTCGCACATTTGCCATTTCCCATTCGCCGGCGCTGTAGGTATGTTGCCTTCATGCACCACAGGACGCCGCGCGATCTGACCCATAACCTGGTTCTGCCCATGCTGCTGTTCTCGGCGCTGGGCGCCATGACCTGGGCGGTGCGCGGCAGTTCCGGCTACGGCGCGATGATGGGGTGCATCTTCGCAGGCGTGACTTGGGGAACGGCCTGGTGGTTCATCGCCCGGGACCCTGTGGCCCGCCAAAGCCGCCGCTACTCCTCCGGCTGGATTATCCTCGCGCTCACAATTGGCATCGGGGTCGCCGGCAACCGGGGATGGATGCAGTGGCCCAGCTTTTTTGAGGGCCATCTCCAAACTAATTACGCCCAGGGAAAATTCGTTCCCATCTCTCGCGCGTATGGATTCCTGTGGCTCTTTATCGCGGGCGTGCCCTGGGCCGGTTTGGGGGCCTGTCTATTGGCCTGGTGCGGCCCGAAGCGTCCTCTGCGCGCCATGGACTGGGCCATCCGTTTGGCGTGCGGTTTCGGAGTGGCGATTTTGGCCCGCGCCCTCTTCGCGCGTCTTCCGAGTGTCTTCCTCCCGCTCTATAGCACGATGCAGGCGCAGTATCACGATCTGCACGCCAACCCCAACCTGCGGCGGCTCATCAACGATAATCGCGCCGCCATCATGTTCCTCGGCCTCTACCTCGGTTTCCTGGCCTACGAAGCCGGGCGCCGGGATTGGAAGAACGTCACGCTTATCCTGACGGTCGGCCTGGTAAACGGAACCGGGTGGGCGCTGCTTCAGAACTGGAAATGGGCCTCCGGCCTTTGGCCAGGCGTCCACTTCAATTTCTGGCGCTGTTGGGAGTCTTCGGCGGGCATCAGCATCGGGTTGGCTTACGGACTCGCCTATTACCTCGTGAACCGCCCCGAACCGGATGCGGTTGAACCGGCGTCCGCTCAACAACCGAAGACGGCCCATCCGAATCTCGAACGATTCGGCGCGTATTTGGGACTGGTCGTTGGCCTGGGCTTGTCGATCAAGAACGGCCTCAAAGGCTGGGCCAACATTCACCTCGGCAACGAAGATTATTGGAACCACATCCTCTGGCTGGTCATCGGCCCGCTCATGCTCGTTTGCTTCGTGGTCCTGACGGCCCGCATCCTGTTCCGGCCCGCGTCGGCAAGCAAGGAAGGCGACACTTTTCCCCACGCTTACCGCCTGGTGTGGCTGGTGCTCATTGTCCAGAACGCCCTGGCGCAGCTCGTGACCGGGCCTTACACCGTGTGGAACGAAATGGCCTTCAAGATTTACTATGTGCTGCTCTTCGCCATCTCCGCCGTCATTGTCTGCCATTTCCATTACGCCAAAACTCACGCGGCCAGGGCCAAACCGGATTCTCTCGCCCGCAGCACTCTCTGATGCTTGCTCCAATCCGCCACCGCCTGCACTTTCTCTGTGGCGAGGGTGGGGAACACCAACTGCGGATACGCCGTCTCCCACGCCAGCGCCTCGGCTTCGTTCAGGGCCAACCGCAACATGCGGTCGTGAGTCTGGAGAGTGTGGCGCGCCTCGGCATAGATGGCCGCGCGGCTCTTGGCGAGTTGGGCGAGAATTCTCCGGCATGATTTCAGGCAAGCGTGGCCGAAAGTATGGCCGGCGTGCGTGTTCGGATGGGCTTGGCACTGGCCGCTTGATTTCTTCATACGATTCTTTGGTTTTGTTGTAACCGTTATGGTTACACAATCGCACAAAAAAAACCGCCGTCAAGCCGCCCGTCGCTCCGAGGCCACCGCACATCCCTTCACCGCGCCGATCACATCGGCCAAGCTGGTCCTTTCCAAATCCCGCTCCAAGGCGGCCCGCGCTGACGCAAACACTCTTCCCAGTGTCTCCTCCATGCACTGGCCAACAGGGCAGGCAGCGTTAGGCCTTCTTGGAGGCGAGGCAAATGGCTCGGTTCCTTCCACTGCCTGATAAATCTGAGCCAGGTTAATTCGCTCCGGGGAGCGGCTCAATCGAGAACCGGAACCGGCCCCTTTGCGAGTGTCAATCAGCCGGGCGCGCTGCAACTCCAGCAGGAGGCGCCGGATAATAACGGGATTGGTATTGACACTTGACGCGAGCAATGCCGAGCTCACGCGCTCACCGTCTTTGTAACCAAGGACGGCGAGCACATGGACCGCCATAGCGAACCGGCAACTCGTGCGCATACTGATATAGAATACCTAAGGGCGGCGATTTCGGGTGTCAAGGTTTCCACCGGACCTTTTGCACGCGGCCATCGAAGTAGAGGGCGTTCTTGCCCATCCAGACGCCGTCAGGCTTATGGAAGGGGTCCGCGTCGCCGATGATGGGGGTGTCAGCACGACAACCGAAGAGGTCGTTGACAATAACCAGCGATTCGTTGGTGTAAATATCGGCCCATTGCGGAGCGGAATAGGGAGCGTCATTAAGCCAGAAATTCCATTCATAGCTGGTCAATTCGACAGGGAAAATGCGGTTGTCGGCAGGACAATCGAAAACGTGATTTGTCTTTTGGCCGGGAAAAAGGGTCGTGGTGATGGGAGGCAGATTGGTCTGCTGGCTTGGGAGATAGCCTGCGCAGACGGGGAGCCGATCGCGATTGTCCTGCACATATAAGGTCAGGGCGATGCCAATTTGGTGGAGGTTGCTCATGCAGGCGGCAGACTGAGCGCTGCGTTTGCCCTTGTTCAGGGCGGGCAGCAGCAAGCTGCAGAGGATGGCAATGATGGCGATCACGACCAAAAGCTCGATCAGCGTGAAGGCATCCCGCGGCGCGGGAGAACCTTGCACTAGAGTTCTCGAATCACCGCCCATTTTCAACGTCGTAGATGGTGCGCAGCAGTTGCGAAATGACGGGCGCGGTGGCCCCGCGATACTCAACATCCTGCGCATTGTACTGGGCGGTGGCGCGCCGGAGCATCGCCCGGCCCTGGGCGCTTTGGAACCGCGCGTTCAACGCCGCCCGCTCGCCAGGGGTCAGGGAAGTTCGGTAGGCAGCCACCCACCGGGCCATCGCGTCGATATTGGCCTGGCGCTGGGCCGGCGGTGAATGCCTTACCAACAGTTGGAGTCCCTTGATATGGTCCACGTTAAAGAAGTCCAAAAATGCCCTTTGCCGATTCGCTGGATCCGACATGGGACCGTATCGAACGTCCAGGTATTTCAACAGCCGCTCGTCTGCGTCTTGGATGTGCCGCGCAGCGATGCCGGCGCGAATGTCTTTCATCATGCCGGCAGGCGGGCCATGATGCAGGATTCGGACCCAGACGAATCCGGCCAGGGCTGAGGCCACGACTCCCGTCAAGCCGCTCCACAAGAGCAGTCTGACCCTGGATGAAGCATTCCGCGCCGCAGTCCCGCTGCGGGGAGTGCCCTCATTATGCCGCATAATCGTCATAACCCGGAACCAGCCCAGGATCCGGAGTCAAGAAAGGCGCGTCAAGGACTCTCTGAGAGCCTGTTTTGAAATTCGCAGGAAAGGCTTGCGGCGAGGGATTCTGGCTCTCCACGCCAGATCTCAGTGGGCCGGTCCCTTCTTGGGCGAAGCCGAAGGTGCGTTTCTCGTTTCGGCGGCCATGGCTTGTTTGGCGTAGAAGATTTTGCCTTCGACAGGCACCACCATGACGCGGAAGGAGAACGCCGAGCCATAGTCCCCTGTAACCGGGCGAAACCGGCCATCTGGGTCCAGCATCAAGAAGGCGAGATAGGTTGGCGCGGATCGTCCATAAGATGTGTTGCTTTCAGACCCCACCTTTATACCTGAATTTTGCTTCGAAAGCGGTGAAAAGGTCCAGGTGCTGTTCCAGGTAGCGGGACATGAGGAAACGCTCGCGAACGGTTTCCTTGGCGCGGGCGCCCAGTTCGTAACGCTCTTTGGGGTTCTTGAGCAGTTGCACGATGCGGCTGGCCGTTTCTTCCACGCTCGAGACGAGAAAGCCGTTGACGCCATCCTGGATCTGGTAGCGGATGCCGCCCACGTTGCCGCCAATGACTGGCGTGCCTTTCCACATCGCCTCGGTGACGGTCAAGCCGAAGCCCTCGCGCAACGATTTCTGGAGCACCACGGCGGCCTTGCGCTGGAGGGTGTTAACCAGGGCGGTATCGTCTCCGTTGGGCAGGATAAGAACGCGCTCGTCGCGGCTTTCCAGCAGGCTCTCGTAAATCTGCGCGCCTTCCGGATCATCGGAGGCGAAATTTCCCAGGAGCACGAGCGTTGCGGGAGTTTCCCGGCGTGCGATTTGGAAGGCCTGGATGACGCCCTTGGGGTCCTTCCAAGGATCGAAGCGGGAGATTTGCGCAACCAAAGGCAGGTCGGTTGGGATGTTGTAATGGGCGAGGCGTCCGGCCATGTCCTCCTCGGTCAGTTCGCAGTTCTTGCTGCTGAAGGGGTCGATGGCGGGCAGTATCATGATCTGCGGAATGGCCAGGCTCTGGGTGTATTCTTTGATGCTGAAGATGGCCGCGTCGTAT
>JBJKSV010000055.1:0-8617 GCA_046703605.1 Limisphaerales bacterium | reverse complement strand
CTCCAGCCCGGCACTCAGACACCGCCGGTCTATAACCGTCTGTATTGGAATTTCACGCAGGGCATCGACGGCGGAGAGGTGGCTTACGCCCTCAACTACAATATTCGGGCGCAAGATGGCAGTGTCTCAGGAACCATCAGCGCGGCCGACGCCGCCAAGCTCTACCCGCAAGGCCATGGGGATGCCTGGGGGCATTACCTGAGCGCCATCAAAAAATATTACTTTCTCCTGCGCAATCCCAATTTCACCTGGGTTCCTCAGATCGAATCGGTTCTGGTGGGCGGTGTGCCGGTGTCCGTCGGCTACGAGCACGAGCGCAAGTTCGCCGCCGCCGCCGCCGCCTTGGCTCAAACAGGCGCCGAGATCGTGAACCTGACCTACCGCGACGCCTATGTCGAGAATCCCGGCGGACAGTGGCAGGGCTACACCGATTCGAATACCAACCGCGCCTGGGGGCTGTCGGAATGGGGCAGCCGGGCGGGCCAGGGAGCGTTCCTGAATTGGGTCACGGCCAATTCCCTCCTGCCGCCGACCGATCCTAACCCCGCGCACACTGGCATCCAAAAGATCGACCGCACGACGGTCACGGAACTCGGTGAGATTGCCGCCGACTTCACCGACATCCAAAACAAGGTCGATCAGGCCGACGAGGGCCTCAACCCGCTGGGGTTGGCCAAGAACGTGGTTCCCTTCGACATCGATCCGAGCCTTATTTCCCAGGGCCAGACTCACTATGAGCAGATCTATGCCCGTGCTCTCACCGCTCTGAATAACGCTATCACGGTCTTCAATCGCGCCAATAACTGTACCCAGCAGCTTCGGGCTCAGTCGGACACCGTCGCCAATTTCCAGAAAACCGTTACGGACCAGGAGGCCGATTTCAACAGCCGCCTCATCGAGATCTTCGGCTATCCTTATGGCGACGACATCGGCCCGACGGGAAGCTACCCCAGCGGCTATGACGGCCCAGACATTTACCACTACGACTATGTTGATGCCTCCCAACTCGAAGGCCAGACTCCGCCCCCGACGCAGACTTTCACCGTCACGCTCTCGGACACTTCTATCGGCGCCGACGGGCAACTCGTTGCCAGCAACCAGAACGTCTCCTTCAATATTGCCTCCGACTACCTCGGGTTCGTGAAGCCCGCCTCCTGGACCCAGCCGCGCCGCGCTCCGGGCCAAATCCAATTGGCTCGGTCCGATCTCCTGCAGGAATACGCCAAGTTCCAGCAGGCCATCGTGGATTACAACAACCTCATCGCGCAAATTGAGGACAAGGCCGCTCTCCTCCAGCAGCAATACAACGCCGACGCGAACCAAATCTACATCCTGAACCAGAACCTCAACACCCAGGAATCTCTCAACGACGAAATCACGGCCTGTCATGCCATTGCCTACCTCTGCACCGGGCTGGCTGGCTTTGCTCAAAGTTCGGCGGATGCCGTGGCTGAGGCGATGCCCAAGGAGGTGGGCCTGGACAACGACGTCACTGCCCCCTTGCGCGGCGCGGTAAAGGCCCAGGCGTCTCTTGAGGCCAAGGTGCTCAACACGGCCGCCGAGATACAGAACAAAGTGGCGGATTATTTTCAGCAGGCCAAGGAAATCGCCTCCTTGCAGAGCCAGATCAATATCACCACGGTTCAGACCAAGCAGGCCGAAGCCTCCTCCCTCACCGAACTGGCGGTGCTGGTACGCCAGGAGGCAGCCTCCAGGCTGGCGCTCTTCACCCAACGGGAGGCCCTCCAGCAGGCCGTCGGCAAATACCAGGCCGCCTTGGCCAGCGGCGAGCGCCTGCTCGAAGATCGGCTCCGCTTCCGCCAGGAAACTGCCGCCCAAGTCCAGCAATACCGCTACCAGGACATGGCCTTCCGCATCTTTCGCAATGATGCCTTGCAGAAATACCGCGCCCAATTTGACCTGGCCGCGATGTATGTCTATCTGGCCGCGCGCGCTTATGACTATGAGACCGACCTCAAGCCGGGCGACCCTCGCGGACCGGGCTCTGATTTCATGACCAGCATCGTTCGGGCCCAGTCGCTTGGCCTGGTCCAAAACGGCCTGCCCGAAGTCGCCAGCGGCACCGGTGACGCCGGCCTGGCGGACCCCATGGCCAAAATGAACCTCGATTGGACACTCGTCCTCAAAGGCCAGCTCGGCTTCAATAACCCGCAGACCGAGACCGGACGCTTTTCCCTGCGCTCCGAATTATTCCGCATCCAGCCCGGCTCCGCTGGGAATCGAGTCTGGCGGGATACGCTCAGCCAGAACGTGGTCTCCAACCTCCTCACGCTCCCTGAGTTCAATCGCTTCTGCATCCCCTTCCAGCCCCAACAAGCGGTCGAACCGGGCATTGTCATCCCGTTCTCCACCTCCATCAACTTCGGCCAAAACTTCTTTGGATGGCCATTGGGCGCTGGCGACAACACCTATGATTCCACTCACTTTGCCACCAAGATCCGCAGCGTCGGCGTCTGGTTCGACAACTACAACAACGTGGCCTTGGTGAACACGCCCCACGTGTACCTCATCCCGGTTGGCGAAGACGTGATGCGTTCTCCCTCGGGCAACGTCGGCGATATCCGTTCCTGGACGATCCTGGACCAGGCACTGCCAGTTCCGTTTCCGCTCAGCACCGCCACCCTAAACGACCCCACTTATATTCCCATGGATGACTCTCTCTCCGAGCAATTGGGCGCCATCCGCCAGTACCCGGAATTCCGGGCTTATACCGACAGCGGCAGTTTCGATTCCTCCCAGGTCGTCAGCAACTATCGCCTGGTCGGGCGCTCGGTCTGGAACACGCGTTGGCTGCTCATCATCCCCGCCGGCGAATTGCTGAGTGACCGCAACGAGGCCCTGCAGCGGTTCATCAACGGCAGCCTCCTGCCCGACGGCACCCGCGATGGCAACGGCATCACCGATATCAAGATCTTCTTTCAGACCTATGCCTACTCGGGGAACTAAGCGCTCTGGGGCATAGGCCCGCTGACGTACTCATGATTTGCCATTTGCGATTTGCGACTTGCGATTGGAGAGCAGCGCGATCCGCCGCAAATCTCACCGCATTTGCGCTCATGGCCACAAGGTCTTGCAGGGTTAAACCTCGGTTCAGAAACAGACGGGCGTCTGTTTGCTTTGAAATCTCAAATCTGAAATCTGAAATTCATGGTGGCGTGAGGCCTATAAACAGGTCACCCCTATCGGGTTCTGAGCGGCATGACCACAATCTCGTGACCGTGGCGCGACTTGCCCGGACTGTGCTTGCGACCTTGGTCCTTTTGCTGCTCCCTGCCGCGGCAAGGGCCCAGGGCGGGCGTGTTACCACCGGCGTCTATGTCAGCAGGTATTTTGAGATCCGCGACCATGATCAGCCCGTGAAATACGTGTTCAGCGGCAACACGCGGGTGGCCGCCATTACCGGCTCACTCTCCTCTCGCACTCGTGTCCAACGTGTTCGCCTTTACCCAGGGTGGAATCTCGTCTCACTGGCCATCACCGCCACCAACACACCGGGGCAACTCGGCTCGGCCTCTGGTTCGCCGACCGCCGACCTTTACCAGTGGGATCCAACCACAGGCGGCTACTCTCAGCCCACCGCCGGCCAGACGCTCTCCGCGGGGACGGTCCTCTGGGTCAACGCACGGACCAACGCGGTGGTCAGCCTCCTGGGTGGTTACACCGATCCCATCACGCGGCATATTCAAGCCGCTGGCAGCTACGCTCCAGGCGCCGGGCTTGAGGCCTGGCGGCCTGCTCTCCCCACCACCCTATCCGCATGGACGTATGACGCCGAATCCAAACAGTGGCTCCGGCGACTGGCTGGCGACCTCGCTTCGCAGTCCGATTCGCCCCCGCTGCTCGCGCCGGGCCAGGCCATGTACCTCCATGCCACCAGCCCGGTTGACCTGCAGGCCCCTGATTCGTCTCTGCGCATTCGCTACTATCACCAGGACCATCTCGGTTCTTCCAGCGTCATCACCGACACCAAGGGCAAAGTGGTCGAGGAAACCGCCTATTACCCCTTCGGCGACGTGCGCAATGAATACCGCCCTCGCCAGATCGACGAGCCTTACAAGTTCACGCAGAAAGAGCGCGATTCCGAGAGCAGACTGAACTACTTCGAGGCCAGGTATCTGGCGGGACCACTTTCCAGATTCACTGTTCCCGACCCCAAGTACGCGCGGCCGGAGTCGCTTTCCCCCGATGAAATGCCCTTGTATCTGGCTCAGCCCCAGCGCATCAACCTCTACTCCTATGTGCGGAATAATCCGCTCAGCTACGTTGATCCGACGGGGTTGGATGGACAAAAGCGCCAGAAGCCGCCTCCGCCCTCTTCGCCGCCGGACCCTTCAGCTACCTTGACGCTCAACGGCATCGGCAAGCTTGAAATCAGCAGCCTGAGCACTAGCGTAACCAGGACCCCTTCCGGTGCCTCGGAGAGACCTCGCGCCGGCGGGTCCCCGGGCCACCCGCGTCTGGAGGGATTCACAATCACGCGGAACATGGACAGCGCCAGTGCCCGGCTCATGGGCAGGGCCGCCGCCGGGAAACCGATCAAGGAAGCAGTGATCACCCTGCATGGCCCCGGCAAGGCAGAATACCTTGAGTACAAGCTCACCGACGTCTTCATTACCTCCTACAGCGTGAACGGAGCGCCCGGTCGTGACGCGACCGAGTCGTTTACCCTCTCCCCCGGCAAAGTCGAGTTCAGCCACGTCCCGGACCAGACCTCCTCCTCTGCCAAGGAGCCGCCGCCGCATTTGAGTGTCGAAGTGATCAAGTCAATTGCATCTCTATTTTCAGACTAACCATCTGCGATGATCTGCGATGCCAGGACATCCCATCTCAAACGTCAACAGACTCGTCCCTCAGTAGTTGAAACCAGTCCTGCTTCTCAATGAAGTCACCAAATAAGGATGAACCGAAATGGCTCCCTTCCGTCAAGGGAGCGGCGAGCGCGGTTTCGATTCTCGCCGGCGTGGCGGCCCTTTTGCTGCTTTGCAACTCAGGCTTCTCTGCCGACAAGAATGGCGTCTCGCCCGACGCCATTTCCGTCCCCAAAGGCCCCGGCTCGATTGAAGGATTGGGCGAGTCCTTTCAGCCAACTCTGAACACGGGCACGGCCAAATATGGCGTCGGGTTCAAGCTGCCGCCGGGTGTGGCGGGCAATACGCCGAACCTGGCTTTGAGCTACGAGGGCGGGAGCGGCAACGGGCCGTTGGGCTACGGCTGGAGCCTGCCCACCGCCTTCATTCAGCGCCGCAGCGACCACGGCATCCCGACCTACGGCCAGAATGTCGGTTTCCCGCGCCAGGACACGTTCATCAATGAGATTCGGGAGGAATTGGTGCCTCAAACCAACGGGTTCTACTTCTGCCAGAACGAAGGCGCTTTCATCCGTTACCAACCAGTCGGCGACCATTGGGAGGGGACGCTCCCGGACGGAACGCGCATGGAGTTCGGGCTGACCGACAATGGCCGAATCGAGGACAGCACATCGAATCACGTCTTCTCGTGGCTGCTCGAACGCCAGACCGACACTCACGGCAACGTGATCCTCTATACCTACAGCTCGTTTCCGGGCCAGAACAATCTGAACCAGAAATACCTCACCGGAATCCAATATGGGCCGGGCGCTCCACCCTGGACAAACTACCATTTCGTGCGCCTGGAATACGAAGAGCGTCCGGATTGGTTCGAGGATTGCCGCGCCGGGTTTATCGTCCGGACGGGAGAACGGCTGAAGGACATTGTCATTGGCACGCAAGGGCCCCCGCTCCCCGGCCATTTGCAGGGTGACTTCGACGGCGACGGAGTGCCCGATTATCTGGATCGAAAGTACGAGCTGGGCTACCTGGACTACGCCGGAACGAATTCCTTCTGGTCATTGTTGGCCAGTGTGACGGTTGTCGGGGCCGACGGCGTCAGTACCTTGCCCCCCTCCACCTTCGGCTACGACGTGTGCAATCCGCCCGACCTCCTGTCTGCCAGTGACCACATCATCGGTTCGACCAATGAACCCCCACAGGTCATGGACAATGACCTCGTCGAGTTGATCGATCTCAACGGCGACGGCTTGCCGGACATCCTCAAGACCGCTTCAAGCGGCGGCGCCCACCAGGTCTGGTTTAATCAAGGCGAAGTTCAGGCCGGCGGCTCACGAGTCATTCAATGGGCCCCGCCCATGGACGTGGACCCCAGCGGCGGGACGGCCTGGAACTACAGTCTTAGCTCCACCAGCACGCATCTGGCCGATATGGACGGGGACGGCTTGGCCGACCTGGTGAACAAATCGGCCGATGGCAGTGTTTTCTATTTCCGCAACCTGGGCCACGCCGCGTGGAGCCCCCGCCGGAGCATGTCTATTCAGGATTCGCCTCCTCCGGCCCCCTTTGGCCAGAGCGACGTGCGAACGGCCGACATGGATTTCGACAAGCGGATGGATGTGGTGCAGAGCATCTCAGGCGGGCTGGCTTACCGCATCTGGTTCAATCTCGGCAACCAGACCTATTCCCCTTCGGTTACCGTTCAGCAGGATGCCGGTTTTGCATTCGACGACCCGGGCGTCCAGATCGCCGATTGCAACGGCGACCGGGTGCCGGACATTGCCCAGGTGCGGCCTATCGGCGTCATTGTGACTGCGGGCCTGGGCTACGGCCACTTCGCCCCGCCAGTCACCATGCTCTTGCCCGATACCA
Source organism: Limisphaerales bacterium (assembly GCA_046703605.1). Classification (GTDB taxonomy): domain Bacteria; phylum Verrucomicrobiota; class Verrucomicrobiia; order Limisphaerales; family UBA8199; genus JAJYHY01. The sequence continues at coordinate 1,916 of JBJKSV010000055.1, read as the reverse complement.
CCCTCGATGACACCCAGATCGCGCGGGCCAAGCTCACCGACATGAACGGCGATGGCCTCGCCGACCTCGTTATCGAGAGGGCCGAACCGGGCCAATGCTGGTATTGGCTGAACCTGGGCAATTACACTTTCACCTCGCGCAAGATCATCACCGGCCTGCCCTCCGGCCTGGGCGTCAACGCCGTGGTGCGCTGGGCCGACATCAATGGCAACGGCAGCACGGATTTGATCTACGCCGACGGCGAATCCAGCCCGCGAATCCAAGCGGTGGACCTGGGCGAACTGCTGGCCTGCGGGGCCACACCCAACGTCCTCACCACCATCAACAACGGCATCGGGCGCTTGACCACCATCGAGTATCAGCCCTCCACCGCCTTTGCCTTGGCCGACGCCGCCGCCGGCTCGCCCTGGCCCAACGTGATGCCCATGCCCGTGAGCGTGGTCTCCGCCGTCATTGCCTCCGATTCCCTGGGGCATCAGTATGTGACTCAATACCGCTACCACGATGGCTATTACGATCCGGCTGAGAAACAGTTCCGCGGGTTTGCCCGGGTGGAACAGATGGATGAAGGGGATGCGAGCGCGCCGACACTGGTCACCGTTTCCTACTTCGACACCGGCGCTCAATATGAGGCGATGAAGGGCAAACTGCTTCGGCTCACCACCGAGCAGGAGGATGGCAAGGTGTTCCGGGATGTCAGCACCACCTGGACAATCCCGCCCATCGTCCTGATGACCGGCACCAACGGAACCAATGTGAGCTATGCCCATCCGCTGGCCTCCCAGACCGAGGTCGATGAGCTGGGCCAGGGCGCGCCGCGGACTTTGGAATCCGAGATGACCTACGACAACTATGGCAACCAGACGCGCCTGGCCGATTACGGCATCGTCACCAATGGCGACCGGTCTGCCTTCAACGACGAGCGCGTCACCGTGACCGATTATGCCCTCAACACCAATGCCTGGATATTGCGCCATCCCGCCAAACGGGAAATCCAGGATGAAAACGGGAACGTCATCTCGCGCATGGAGTACTTCTATGACGACGAGACCTTCAGCGGAAACAACCTCGGCCAGGTCACGGTTGGGAATCTCACCATGACGCGGGCATGGATCGATCCTGCCCAGCCCGACGATTATATCACCGCGTCGCGCTCGAAGTACGATGCTTATGGGAACGCCGTCATGACGCTCGACCCACTGGCCGTGGCCCCGGGCGGCACGCCGGACCTGACCAAAGGCCATGTCCGGCAGATCGAATACGACGACTCGTTCCACACGTATCCCGTCCAGGAAACGATTGATGTCGGCAATGGCAGCGCGCCCCTCGTGTTCCAGGCCGGCTATGATCTCGGTTTCGGCACGATGACCCGCTCGATCGACTTCAACCAAAACCAGACCAGTTACGGCTACGACGCCTTCGCCCGCCTCATCCGTGTGATTAAGCCGGGCGATACCGAGGAGTATCCCACCACCGAATACGACTATTTTCTCGCTGTGCCCTTCGGCGCCGATGGCCTGGTCAACTACGTCGAAACCCGGCAACTGGACAAACCGCCCGGCTCGGCCGGAACGAACAAACGCGATGATTATCTCATCAGCCGCGCCTTCAGCGACGGCCTGGGCAGAGCTTTGATGACCAAGCAGGAAGCCGAACCGGCGCCCGGCACCACCACGCCCCGTGTCGTGGTCAGCGGCGCGGTCTTGTTCAACGCCCGCCAGAAACCAGGCCGGACCCTCAGCCCGTACTTTACCCTGATGCCGGGAACCACGCTGGACGCCTTGCTGGCTTACGAAAGCATCGAAGACCCCGCCTGGAAAGGCGCCTTCCACCAAGACGGCCAATTGGTGGACCTCGACCTCGCCTCTGCCCAGCAAACCACGATGACCTACGACGCGACATTGCGCACCATCGGG
>JBJKSV010000054.1:0-3449 GCA_046703605.1 Limisphaerales bacterium | reverse complement strand
TCTCTAGGCTGCCCAGACAACTTTGAGGCCTACCTGTCATACCAGAAGAAAGTCTCCCCGCATCGGGACTTGACCAAGGAGTATCAGGAGGAATATGACCAACTGCGAAGTAGCAGCTACCCTGCGCTCGAGCCAGCGCCGACTGCCCCTTGAGTTTACGAACGGCTTGAGTTATACAACGACTATCGAGCCAGCGGAGCCACTCGCCAGTCGGCGTGGCTCAGCTTTGCATCAGTCTGAAAGGGCTTGTCAATGAGCGACAAAGAGTTGTTTTTGGGATACATAAAGGCTTACAATGGCAAAGATGTGACCGGGATGCTCCGCTTCTTTGCCGAAGACTGTGTCTTAGGGTATCGGTGTTCGAGTTCTCGGGCGGAAAAATCGTCCATCTCAGCGATTACAGTTGAATGAACGCGGACCCGAACAAGCGTCCCGGAGGGGGCGGCGGGATGCCGCTGCGGCTCCAAATCGAACGCCTCCGGCCCGCCGCGCCTCGGCACGAACGTTGGACGATTCGCCAGCGCGTATGAAGATCGTGCAACGACTCAGCCTCTTGTGGAGGCGGTTTTCTCCTCTCGAAGAGCGGCTCATTGCCGCAGTCTGCGGGGCTTTACCTGAGCCGGCTCAGCCAATTTTTGAGGCTCAGATCGCTGGTATCACGCTCGTTCAGCGGCTTCCTGGATGGACGGAGATTGACTTTTATCGTCGGCGCAGTGGCAGGACCGATTGGAGCGACATCCCCGCATTCCCCCGCACGGGCGAATTCCCACTGGCGGAGGTGCGATTCAGTGTGGCAACGCCCCGCAACAAAGGGGGGCACTGGAGCATCGAACGTTTCTTGAAGGGAGGACGTTTGGCGTATTGAATCTGATGTCGGTGGCTGTTAGCATTTTTGAATCGGTAGGGGCTATGGCCAATCTCCCAATGCCTCGGGACCAGTCAGCTTCAAACGGTGAATCGAACCATGCGACGCCCGCGCTTTATTAAACTGGTGAAATGGGGATGTGGCTGCACGGTGCTGGCGTTTGCAGCGCTGTTAGCCATGGCGACGGCCATGCTCAGCCGGGTACCATCGGCCTACCCGCCAGTGGCCAATCCGATACCGCCTCCGGCCTCAAACAGCCTCTCTGGAGGCATTGACGGCTTCAACTCTCCTTATCTCGGGCACACCGGCAGTTGGGATGGCAAAGGCGGCGCGCTGGGAGGCTTCCCCAAAACCAAGGACCTCGATCGAGAGGCGGGGATGGGTCTGCGCTGGACTTTTATGCCGGTCTATTGGCGCGTCCTGGAACCACAAGGAGCGGTGGACCTCTCCAAAGAGACCCCGCCCGCATGGCGTTCCCTGGACAGGTTCATCCTTGCGGCCTACGAGCGCCGGCTCAATGTGCTGATGCAGATTGTCATTGGCGGCAATGCGGGGGGACCACCCGGTTGGGCCGGACGCCGGGAACCGGGCAAGTCGGCGCCGGAGAACATGGAGGCAGCGGCGGCTTTGGGGGCAAAGCTGGCAGCCCGTTACGCTCCGGAGGGCACATTGGCCGTTCGGGAGGGCTGGGGCGGCACTTATGGCGTCAGGGCCTGGGAAATGGATAACGAACCCAATGGATATCGGACCTGCTGGGAAGGCCAGGCTGCGGACTACGCCGAGTTCGTCACCAAGACGGCTGCCGCCATCCGGCGGGTGGACCGCCAAGCGGTGATTGTCGGACCTGCGGCTAATATCGGCCCCAAATCGCTGCGCTGGATCGAATCCGCGCTGGACGCCCCGGCCATGCGCGGCTCACCCGAATTCCGTCGGCGCGGCAAGCAATACTCCATTGGGCCGCCGCTGGATGTGGTTTCTTTTCATATCTATGAAGGACTCGACACGGCTTTCATGGGAAAGGATCGCACCATCGGCATTGTGTTCAGTGAAATCCGCCAGGTCTTCGAGCGCTGGGAGAACCGCGTTCCCGGCTTTGAGTATCGGCCAAAGCAGGATTACTGGCAGACGGAGGGGAACTTCGATTTTTTCGGGATTCTCTCGCGGAACCGCCGTGCGGCCTGGAGGATTCAGTTCATGACGCGGGCCTTTGCAGCCGGAGTGCGCAAGGTGATGGTCATGGACGCCTCTCCGCCTGAGCAGGACGCGGTGCGGGCTTACATCCGCGCCCTGCCCGACCCCTTCCCGATGCTGCGGGCCACCGGCAAGGTCAAGGTGCTGCACGGCAGGGTGGTCGCCTTCTGCCACCCGGACGACGCCAGCCCGCGCGGGCGTGCATGGGTGCTTTGGGCCACCCCGGGCACAGGCGATGCCGAAGTGGAAGTCCCCTGCATTGGCGAGCAGGTCAAAACGGTGGCGGTGGATGGGACTGAAACCCCGGTGCCCACGACGAATGGCCACCTGCGAGTGCAGTTGCGCGGCGATGGCGAGATGGCCCCGCCCGTGCTGGTCGTTGACCGGCCAGCGCGGGCTGGAATTCTTGAACACTGAAGGGTTTTGGATCAGATTTCGGCACGCAGGGCAATATGGATGGAACCGCCAAATTTGTTCTCGGCTGCTGGGTGGGAATCATCGCAGTCTGGATTGTGGCGGCGTTCTCGGTCAAACGAACGAGGGCGCGGCAGCCACTCCTGCACAGGGTATTGTACCTGGCGCTCACAGTGGTCACCGCCGTGCTTCTTATCAAGGCAAGCGCCCGCGCAACTCTCTGGAACCGGTCTCTCCTGCCTCACACGCTCGGCACAGGGATCGCCGCCGACGTTCTCGTGGCGGCGGGCCTCTTTATTGCCATCTGGGCGCGCGTGACCCTGGGAGGCAACTGGAGTGCGAGAGTGACTCTCAAGGAGAATCACGAGTTGATTCAACGAGGGCCGTATCGTATGGTCCGCCACCCGATTTACTCGGGGATTTTGGGGATGGTTCTTGGAACCGCCATCCTCGCGGGTCGAGTGAGCGGCCTTGTCGCTCTGCTACTCTGCTGCTTGGGTTTTTGGGTGAAGGCACGGCAGGAGGAGAAGCTGCTGACAAGACATCTTCCGGGATACGCTGAATACAAATCCCGCACGAAGGCTCTGGTCCCGTTCATCTTGTGAAGGCGGCTTGAAACGATGAAGCTATTATTCTCCAGCCAATATCTTGCGGAGGTCGGATTGCTCCGCGGCCGCTTGGAGTCGGCGGGTATTGAGTGCGAAATCCGAAATGAGTATCAGTGGCCCCTGTTTCCGGGAGCTGCGTTTTATCCATAGCTTTGGGTGAGTGACGACCAGTTTGACAAAGCCACGGAACTCCTGACGAGTTGGAATAGTCCTGCGCCATCGGGAGGACCAGATAAGGATTGACGGGCCTTTAGGGTCTGTCTTGCCAATTCGTCAAGAATTCCTGATGTGGCTGGTTGTCGTCGTTCCACCTGGCCAGGACATCTGGACGCGTGGAAAACAAATCGTCCAACTTCAGTGTCTCGACGTGA
>JBJKSV010000053.1:0-3815 GCA_046703605.1 Limisphaerales bacterium | reverse complement strand
CGCAGGTTCTCGAGCCGTCCGGTCGAAAAATCATCGATCACGACAACCGATTTCCCTTCCGCCAGCAACCGCTCCACAAGGTGAGAGCCGATAAAACCGGCGCCGCCCGTAACCAGTACGGCCGGTTTTCCTCTGGAGGAGGGTTGGGGCTGTTCAGCAGGTGGGTGCATCAGCCCGCTAGCGGGATGGCTTCGTCTATGAGCATGACCGGGATGTTGTCGCGGATGGGATAGAGGTATTTGCCATCCTCACGGACCAGGCCACCTTCGATAGGAACTCGCACCGTCTGGCCAGCTCGGTTGGCGAGAGCGCCCCCGGCAATTCTCTGATTCAATTCTTCGATAACTCCCGTCTCGGCCGCGTGGAGGCCCTGGTGTGTCTCCGGGCAGCACAATATCTTCAAGAGTTCGAGGTCGATCATCGCAACGGCGAAGCAGGACGTTCAACAGCAGCGCGATAAACGAGCTTCAAAGGCACTTTCGCCCCCTCCGCGAGCCGACGGCAGGATTCGTACTCCGGGGCGGCCTGCACAATCTCACCGTCGAGCCGTCCCAATTTCAGGGTCACCTGGCCGTAAGGCGTGCTCACCTGGGAGAACTCCCGGCGCAGCTTGCGGCGTTCGGCAATGTGCCGCCGGATGCCGAGTGTGGTGGTCTCTCGCAAGAGCAACTCCGCGAATCTCTCGGCATCCGCTTCGGAGCACAGGACCGTCAAGAGCACGCCTGGACGATTCTTCTTCATCTGGATAGGCGAATGAAATGCATCCAGGGCGCCGGCCGCCAGCGCCTTTTCCACAACATGGCCCACGATCTCTCCGCTGATGTCATCCAGGTTTGTCTCTAAGACTGCCACGGTGTCGATCTCCCAATCATGCGCCCGGGGCTCTCCTGGGCTTGTTGTCTGGCCCAGAATTGCCCGAACTGCATTTGGCCGGCTCTGGGTCTCGCGCGCGCCCAGACCAAAGCCGATCTTCTCGGCCACCAGGTTTCGCATGGGACCAAAGCTCTCAACAAACTCAGCCAGCAGGGCGGCGCCCGTAGGTGTCACCATTTCATGAGGGTCCTCACATTGGGAGACGGCAATCCCGCGGGCGCCCAGGATAGCGAGAGTGGCGGGCGCGGGTACAGGAAAACGGCCATGGGCGCATTCAATCCAGCCCGTCCCTTCGACCACGGAGCTGGCCAGCAACGCAGGCCTGCCAAGCATGTCAAGCCCGATGCAGGCCCCAACAATGTCGATGATCGAGTCCACAGCGCCGACCTCATGGAAGGCAACCTCTTCAGGCGGCAAACCGTGAATCTTCCCCTCGGCGACCGCAATTCGGTGGAAGACGGCAATCGCCTTCTCCTTGACCCAATCGCTGAGGGGACTGTTCCCGAGCAGGTCTCGAATCTCGCTGAAGGTCCGGCCATGGGCATGCGTGTGTGCCGGAGGCTCCTCGGTGCCATGAGACTGGCTGTGGGAATGCGCGTGGGTATGACCGTGCTCGTACTCATGCGCGTGGTCGTGTTCATGCCGGTGAGAATGTTCCCCGTGATGGCCGCCGGTCTGGCCATGGTCCTCCAGGTGAACGTCAAAGCGGACTCCTTCAATGCCGAGGCGGTGCTGAGGGGCGATGTGCAGATGATAGCCGTCCAGGTGCAGCTTTTCCAACTCCTGCTCCAGGGCGGACGCATCGACCCCCAGATCAATCAGCGCCGCGACAAACATGTCGCCGCTGATGCCGCTAAAGAGGTCCAAGTAGAGTGTTTTCATGGGATTGCCGCAGTTATAGTCATGCCTTGGCCACCGTGCCGGTTTGCGTCTGAAGCGGAGCGTCCAGGGCGGCTTGGGTTGTGGACTTCTCGTCGGGTTGGGCCGCGCCAGCCAGGGCGTTGATCTGGCTCGCGGCGAAGCCGGCCCCAAACCCATTGTCAATATTGACGACGGTCATCCCGCTGGCGCAACTGTTGAGCATGCCCAGCAAAGGGGTCAGGCCCGCAAAGCTGGCGCCGTAACCAATGCTGGTCGGCACGGCGATGACCGGGCGCCAGACCAAGCCGGTCACCACGCTTGGCAAGGCGCCCTCCATGCCCGCCACCACCACGACCACGTTTGCTCGCTGAATGGTTTCCAGACGTCCGAACAACCGGTGAACGCCGGCCACTCCCACATCCGCAATGCGCTCGACCTGGTTGCCCATGATCTCGGCCGTCACCGCCGCCTCCTCGGCTACCGGCAAATCGCTCGTCCCGGCGCACACCACCGCAATCGAGCCAGGCCGTTTGGGCAGCGGATCCGGGTCCAGGCTCAGGCACCGGGCCATCTCATGATGGACTGCCTCGGGAAATTCTTTTAGAAAGAGCCGGGCGTGCTCGTGCGTGATCCGCGTCGCCAACACGCGTTGGCCGTGTTCACGCAATTGCTTGGCGATGCTGACCACCTGTTCGGGCGATTTGCCCGCTCCGAAGATCACCTCGGGAAACCCTCGCCGAATCGCCCGATGCACATCCACCTGGGCAAAGCCAATATCCGCCACAGGCGCCGCCTGGAAGGTGCGCAGTACGTCTTCCAAACCGGCGGTGCCGGCGCGGAACCGTTCGAGGAGTTTGATCGCTTCGATCGTGGTCACGCCAGCAAGATGTCACAAGCCCTCACGCCGGTCACGTCTGAACTTGGCGGCGAAGATCATAGTGGTAGAGCGCCGCGATGATGAGCGAGTGACGGATTTTGCCTGAGGCAACCAGGCTGGGGATGTCCGCGACGGGGACCAGACGTGTCAGGACATCCTCGCCGTCATCGAGGTGGACCGGTTGGCGCCAGACACAGTTTTCGACCAGGACAGTGAAACAGCGATTGCTCATGATGGCCGGATTGGGAAACACCTCCCCGATGACGCAAGGATTTTCCCCCTCGAAGCCTGTCTCTTCCCGGAGTTCTCGAACACCGGCAATGACGGGTGAGGCGTCCGTTGGATCGATCATGCCGCCGGGTATCTCCAACTCCACCGTGTTTGACCCGTGCCGGTATTGCTCCACCATCACAAAGTCGCCACTGGCGGTTGTGGCGATGACATTGACCCAATCGACGCAATCAATTACATAAAAATCATGCACCCGTTTCGTCCGCGGCGAGACCCGGCGGTCTGATCGAATGGTGAAGACGCGGAAATTGCCCGCTGGCTCGGACCCGACAGTTTCCCAAGGCAGGATCTTGTCCGGTGGAATGGGCCGGCCCGCGTTTGTCGATTGCGATTCGGCGTTTGGCTCCGGGTGTTGTTCAAGCGCGCTCGGTTGGTCTTTCATACTCAGATGCCTCGTTCTGTTGCCGCCCACCCCTGGCTCAGGAGCCGCAACAAGTGCTCCAGGGCCTCTTCGTAAGTGCGGCCCGTGGCTTGCGCCAACTGCCGGGCTCGTTTGTCGAGTTGGGCTGCCATTTCCGCCGCTTTCTCCGTTGGACACCCCAGACCGGCCAGCAACGCCTCCAGTTCCTCCATGGTCATTAGCGGTGGCACAGATCGGCATCGGGTCCGAATCCAGGGCGGGTAGCACGCGCAGTCCGCCGGGCGCGGCAACACCCCCGAATGCCGCCAATTGCGTGGTCGGCGGCGCGCAGAGGACTGCGCGTTGCACCTACCGACTGCTGACGTCTTGTACGTGGCATGACCTCCTCGGACTACGGGCCCGCCGCCTCGGCCGGGCTGAGCTTAACGCTCTCGATGACCACCCGTTTCACGGGCCGGTCCGGCGGGCGGGTTGGAGTGGTGGCGATTTTGTCGAGCACATCCTCTCCTTTGACGAGCTTGCCAAAGGCGGTGTATTGGCGGTCCAGGAAGC
>JBJKSV010000052.1:0-6370 GCA_046703605.1 Limisphaerales bacterium | reverse complement strand
TTTCAGACATTTGCGCTGAAACAAAAGCCGTTGACCTTTGTGCCCGCCTCCAATCCTGAAGGCGTCACCACCACACTGGCGGTTTATGTCAACAACGTCGAATGGCACGAAACCGACACGCTCGCCGGACTTGGCCCGAAGGACCGTGTTTATGTCACGCAAGCCGCGGACGATGAGACGATGTCGGTGATTTTTGGAAACGGCGCGCAAGGCGCGCGGCTGCCGACCGGCGCCAGCAATATTGCGGCCATTTACCGCAACGGCATCGGGCAGGCCGGCAACGTGGATGCCAATCAAATCAGCCTGCTTCAGTCACGCCCGCTCAATGTCAGGTCCGTGATCAATCCTCTGCGCGCCAGCGGCGGGGCCGACCGCGATTCGCGCGACCAGGCTCGGAGCAATGCGCCGCTGGCTGTGATGTCGCTGGATCGGCTTGTGTCGGTGCAAGACTATGCTGATTTCGCGCGCACGTTCGCCGGCGTTGGCAAGGCTAGTTCCGCCAAGCTTTCCGATGGGCGGCGGGATGTGGTGCATGTCACGATTGCCGGGGCGGAAGACATTCCGATTGATACGGCGTCCGACCTCTACACAAATCTGGTGCAGGCGCTGCGCGCCAACGGGGACCCCTACGAGCCGCTGCAGGTGGCCGTGCGCAGTCTGCGCCTGCTGGTAATTTCCGCGCGGATCCACATTTCGGCCGGCTACCTTTGGGAGGATGTCGCCTCCGGCCTGCGAGCCACTTTGCTCGACACATTCAGTTTCGACAAACGGCACCTGGGTCAGCCCGTCTTTCAAAGCGAAGTCATCAGCGCCATGCAGGCGGTCGCTGGCGCGGCTTACGTAAACTTGCAGGTTTTGGATTCCGTGCCCGAAAGCGCGAGCGCTGAGGACATCGCCAATCTCGCGTCCACGCTCGCGTTGAACGAGTTCATTGCCGCCGCCCTCGCCCGCCGTAATCCGAGTCCAGTAAGCTATCCCACAGACGCGATTCTGCCGGCGGAAATGTTGTTTTTGAGTCCGGCGCTACCCGACACCCTGATTTTGAACCAGGTGAAATCATGAAGAATCCCGACCGCCTTTACAATTTGCTGCCGGCTATCTACCGCCAGCGCGACGCTGAGCAGGGTTGCCAATTGCAGGCGCTGCTGCGTGTGATTACCGAACAAGTCGGGACGGTAGAATCAAACATCGCTCAACTCTACGAGAATTGGTTCATCGAAACCTGCGAAGAATGGGTGGCGCCCTACCTCGGCGACCTGGTCGGCTACCAAGTGCTCAACGACGCCGGCGAACCCATAAGCGTGAGCTCGGCGCGCTCCCAGCAGCGCGAGCAGATTCTCATCCCGCGCCGGGACGTGGCCAACACGATTCACGAGCGCCGCCGCAAAGGAACGTGGTCGGTGCTGGAAGAACTGGCGGCGGACGTAGCCGGGTGGCCCGCGCTGCCAGTGGAATTCTTTAAACAGCTCGCGTGGACGCAAAACGTGCGCACGCCGCTGCTCAATCAAGCACTTTATCATCGCGTTCGCGTTGGCGAAACACCCGTCTCGATCGCCGCGCAGCATTATCTTACCGAGGCCGGGCTCGAATGGCTAAATCCCGCGATTGGGAACGGCGCGCCGCTGGTCGTCGGCACAAACCTGCTGTTGGGCTGGCGGCCCGCCCGCGGAGAATTCGCCGACCTGCGTGATTGCGACGGTCTCGAACACATTGGCGGGCCGTTCGACCGCATGGCGCACACCGTGGACCTCCGACGAATCAATTCACATCGAACCACTGGCCGATTCAATATTCCGAGCGTCGGTGTGTTTGTCTGGCGATTGAAAAGCTATTCCGTTGGCTGGCAGGGTGAGGCGGGCGCCACCGCCATTCCTCCCTTGCCAAGTCTTGCGCCCGCTTGCTGTGTCGAAGACGAAGGTCCCCAATGTTTCACCTTCAGTGTGCTCGGCAACAACACGCCGCTGTTCAACCGTCCGCGATCCTCGCCGGCGCGCACTCCTGCAGAAATAAACTTGCCCACACCTATTCGCCGCCGCCGCTTTGCGGAACGGCCGGCGGATTATTACGGCGCCGACGCCAGCCTGTGCGTGTGGGCGCCGGACTGGCCAACAAAAGGCGCAGGAGCGCCCGTGCCGCTTTCCGCAATCAAGGTCGCGAACCTGGACAACTGGCAATATCTGGCGCCGCCCAACTCCATGCTTATTGATCCGGAGCGCGGTCGCATTGTGTTCCCGGCGCGGCATGTTCCCAAGAGAGGCGTTTCAGTCTTTTACGATTACGGTTTCAGCGCGGATCTTGGCGGCGGCGAATACTCCCGCCCCCTCTCGCAACCTGCCGGCGCAATGACCTATTTTGTGGGCGTTGAAGGGGATTTCCCCACGATCAACGCTGCTCTGGAGCAATGGGCAGCGGACAAACAAGCCGCAATCTCCGCCAACGCGAGCGATGCATCAAACGGCGCCGCACGAAAGAACATGGCCGCCGTCATCGAAATCATCGACAGCGCCGCTTATACCGAGCGGCTCGCGCTGCAGCTTGATCCGTTCGAGAGTCTGCAAATCCGCGCCGCCAACCGGCGGCGCCCGACTCTTCGCTTGCTGGATTATCTGACCAGCCAGACAGATGCGCTCGTCGTCAGTGGCGGACGAGGCAGCCGTTTCACGCTTGACGGACTGTTGGTTACAGGCCGCGGCCTGCAGGTGCGCGGGCCGGACCTAACAGATTCGCCAGCCGCCAATCCCGGCGATTTGTGCGACATCAGCCTCCGGCATTGCACGCTGGTGCCGGGCTGGGGTCTGCACTGCAATTGCGATCCCACGCGGCCGTCCGAACCGAGCATCGAAGTGATGAATTCTACGGCCAAAATCAAAATCCAACATAGCATTCTCGGCGCAATTCAAATTGTCGCCAATGAAGCTGCAACCGATCCGATCGAATTGTGCCTCAGCGACAGCCTGTGGGACGCAACCAGCAATTCCCTGTTCGTTTTGAGCGGCGCGGCGGAAACGGTCGCTTACGTGCGTTTGTCCGTCGCGCGATGCACGGTGTTCGGAAGAATTCTGGCGCATGAAATTGCCCTCGCCGAGTATTCCATTTTCTATTCCGGGGTTTGGGTCGCGCGCCGGCAAAAGGGCTGCGTGCGCTTTTGCTACGTTCCGCCGGACTCGCGCACGCCGCGGCGTTACGAATGTCAGCCGGACTTGGTTCTGAAAGCCGTGCGAGATCGTTTTGCGCGGGGCGAGATCTCGCCGGCGGAACGGAATGCCGCTCTCGTGGCCGAAGCGGCCCGCGTAGAGCCGGTTTTCAACAGCACTCGCTATGGCACGCCGACATACGGCCAGCTCGCCACCGTTTGCGCCACGGAAATTGCGACCGGCGCGGACGACGAGTCGGAGATCGGCGCATTTCACGATCTGTATCAGCCGCAACGCACCGCGAACTTGCGCACGCGGCTGGAGGAATATACTCCCGCCGGTATGAATGCCGGCGTTCTTTACGCCACCTAAACACACCCACACGAAGAGAGAGATTATGCAAGGCGAATATCGAGGCGACTTCACTCGCGATACGTTTCACCAGGCAAATCATTTTTGCCGCGTGCTCATGCAACAGGGCCGCGTTCAGTTGGACGCCGACTGGAACGAGCAAACGGCCATTCTGCTGCATTTCCTGCGTACCCTGGCGCGAGATATCATCGGCCAGCACGGCGGACCGGGGCCGTATCCGGGATTCGCCATCCACCCCACCGCCACGCCCGGCGCAACCGCGAACGATTTGTTGATTGGCGCGGGCCATTATTACGTGGACGGCATTCTTTGCGAGCTGGAGGCGGCCACCGTACCAGGCACTTATGCAGCAACGGTCTCCAATGCGCGGGGGAGCGGCAGCATCGGCATCTCACCCGGCAACCTAAGCCAAGTCGATTTTCAGGCCGGCCAATGGATTCAAATCCTATATCTGAATGCAAACGGTGCGCCCAGATCATGCTTTGCGAGCATCGTGGCCGTGAATTCCGGAACCTTGACCCTTGCTGGACTCACCGCGACAGACCTCAATAGCGGACCGGTTCAAGTGCGTCTCGCGGTGACTTTTTCGAATCAGCCGGATTACCCCAATCCCAATCCGGGCGTGCCGCAGCAGACCATCTATCTGGTTTACCTGGATGTGTGGGAGCGCCACCTCACCAGCGCCCAAAACGATTCCATTCGCGAAGTTGCATTGGGCGGGCCGGACACCGCGTCGCGGGCGCAGCTCCTCTGCCAGGTGAAGCTGTTCGTGCAACCGGTGGAGAATAGTCCCGGATTGCGAACGGGAGCCGGCTCATTCACATCCCTTCAAGACAGCATCGCGGCCCAACTAAAAGCCGGCGCGGCGACAAGCAGTATCCCTGATGCGGTTTGGGAGCCGTTTGTAGATGCTTGCTTGCGGCCGGCAAACCGAGGCCGTCTGGCCGCGCAAATCCCTCCACAACCAGCCACGGCGGACCCGTGCGTGATTTCACCGCAGTCTGCGTATCGCGGCGCCGAAAACCAACTCTATCGCGTTGAGATTCACACCGGCATCGACCAACAGGGGGACAACGTTTGGAACGGCGAAGCCGATTCAAATGCAAAACCCCTGCCGCCGACTGGCGCCGTCAGTTTTAAATGGTCTCGCGAAAATGGTTCAGTTGTTTTTCCCATCCTCAAACTGGCGACGACTCCCGCCTCGGAGAGCAGTCCCGCGCTCACCACGGTGTGGTTGGCCAATCTCGGCCGCGACAGCCGCCTGAGCCTGAACGTCAACGATTGGGTCGAGATTGTGGATGACGCCTCTGATTTGTCTGTTTCCGACCGGTTGAGTATTCCAGGTCCTCTCTTGCGGGTGCAAACTGTGGACTTGGTCAACATGGTGGTGACCCTCGCGGGAACAACCGTCATCACTGTGAATCAACCGCCGGCGAACCACCCCCTGCTGCGCCGCTGGGATCAGCGGCAGGGCGATGGCAAAACAAACAACCTGAACATCGGTTCGGACGGGTCCGCATTGCTGGCCGAAAATGTCTGGTTGACTCTGGAGGACGGTATTCAAGTCCAGTTCCAATCGGCCGCGAGTGGTCAAACCAATCAATATCGCTCCGGCGATTATTGGCTCATTCCGGCGCGTGTTGCCACCGGAAACATCGAGTGGCCGCAACAAGCGAGTGCCGAGGGCAAATCAACACCCGCGGCGCTGCCGCCACACGGCATCGAGCATCACTACGCGCCATTGGCGTGGGTTTCAGCCGCCAATGCGGTCACTGATTTGCGCCGCGTTTGCCAGCCTTTGGCACAGTGATGCGGCCAGCAATAGCAAGCGCAACTGAACAAAGCCAACTATGACGTTGGAACACCTTGACACCGTCATCTCGTTTGCCGCGATTATCGCGGGCGTGAGCCTGCTGGTCACCACGCTCGTGCAGATCGTTTCGGCGTTGCTGGGCTTGCGGGGCGCCAACCTGCGCTGGGGCATTGCGACATTGCTAAAAGAGGCCGACCCGGCACTCTCCGAACACGCCAGCAGGATTGCCGAGAAAGCGCTGCATCATCCCCTCATTTCAGATTCCGCGATGTCCGGCTTAGAATCGAGGCTCTTCGGCCGGTGGAAACTCGCCTCCGCGGTCCGCAAGCGCGAGTTCATTCAAATTCTCCGAGCCTTGGGCCAACAAGCCGAATCCGGCACTCCCCAACCGCCCGCCGCACCTTGGGCAGACGCACTGAGGAGGTCTCTGGAAGAAGTGGATCCGGCGGCTGCCGAGCGGTTGTTACGACTGGCTCCGACGCTCAAGCAAATGCTGCAGGACGACCCAGCCTGGGCGGATGAAATCATTTTGCAATTGACCAGTTCGGCCGAGCGGCTGACGGCCCGCCTCAACCAGTGGTTTGACGCAATGATGGATCGCGTGGCGCAACGCTTCACGATGCACACGCGCGTTTGGACGGTGATTTTTTCGGTGCTGGTTGCCTTCGCCCTGCACCTGGACGCGTTCAAGTTGCTCACCCAATTGTCCACCGATTCGGAGCTGCGGGCGCGGCTCTTGACCAGCGCTGATGCCCTGACAAAAAGGGCGGATGAAATGCGGGCCATTCCCACCACCGCAACGATCGTGAGTGAGGCCGATGCCTTGCGCGATCTGACAAACGCAGTCGGTGATTTCCACTCGCTCCTGAACGATAAGCTCGCTTTTCGACTTGTGCCGGATCCCTATCCGCAGCCGTTTTACAATTATTGGACGCCGAGTTGGTCACACTTCTGGGGAATTGTCGTCAGCGCGGCGTTTTAGACTCTCGTATCGCGTTTTTGGTTAAACCGCAGACCCAGCCGCCGCAAAGAGCGCTCAGTGGTTCCCCCG